>JALYGZ010000272.1 GCA_030776845.1 Actinomycetota bacterium | reverse complement strand
AGCCCCGGCAGGGGGACGCGGAAGGCGCACAGGTCGCAGTTGGCGCGGGGGTCGCCGTGCAGGGCCTCGTGACAGCGGTCCAGGACGGCGTCCGCGACGAGCGGGTCCGGCCCGAAGCGGCCGGCGTCGAGGACGGCCAGGCCGGTGTCGCGCGCCATCCGTCGGGCGGTCTGCAGGACGCGCTGCTCGAGCCGACCGGCCAGCAGGGACCAGCTGAACACCACGACCCGCTCGGCGCCCTCGCCGGCCAGGCGCCGCAGCGTCTCGTCCACGCGCGGCCAGGTGACGCCGGCGAAGGCGTACTCGACGCGTCGGTGCCCGGTCCCCTCGGCCAGGAATCGGGCGGCCCTGGCCAGCTGCGAGTTGGCGTCCGGGTCACTGGAGCCCGACGCGGCGACCACCAGCGCCTCGCGTCCGCGATCCCCGGAGGCGCTGACCTCCTTCACGCGCCGGCGGGCGAGGGCGAACAGGGCGGGATGCAGGCCCAGCACGCGACCGTGGGAGACGGCGAGGTCGGGCTGGCGCGACCGGGCCACCGCGAGGTGCTCGGGAACGTCGGTCTTGGCGTGGCCGGCCGCGAAGTTCAAGAAAGGAACGGTGACGACCCGGTCGGCCCCACCGGTGGCCAGGGCGGCCATCGCCGTGGCCACGTCGGGCTCGGCGAAGTCCTCGATCCAGGCGTGGCCCACGGCGCCGGCGTGCCGGCTGCGCAGGAGGGCCACCAGCTCGTCCATCTCTCGGGCGCCGCGCGGCTCGCGGGTGCCGTGGGCGATCAGCAGCAGAGCGGGCGCGGCGGCGGGCATGGCCCCCATGCTGCCCCGACCGCCGCCACCCCGCGCTGAGCCCTGGACCGGCCCGGCGCCCTGGACTACGCTCGGTGCCCACCTTCGTGCGGCCGCGCCGCGACCCGGTGCCCGCTCGACGGTCGGCGGTCCAGTCACCGCCGGGAACGCTGCACCCCGACCGCGTCGGCGGCGACCCCACCGGCGCCTCGCAGAGGGAGCGTCGCATGACGACCGCCGGAGCCGTCGCCGGGGACCCCCGGACGCTGTTGCCGCCGGACGCGCCGGTACGGCTGCTCGACGACGAGGGCGGTCTTCACGAGAACGACGCCTTCCCGCTCGACCTGAAGGACGCCGACCTCGTCGCGCTGTACCGGTTCATGGTGCTCGCCCGGCGCGTCGACCGCCAGGCGATCAACCTGCAGCGGCAGGGCCAGCTCGGTGTCTACGCCTCACTGCTCGGCCAGGAGGCGGCGCAGGTCGGGCCGGCGTACGCCTTGGGCGACCCCGACTGGGCCTTCCCGTCCTACCGGGAGATGGGCGCGGCGCTCGTGCGCGGGGTCGACCCCGCGGCCGTCCTGCACATGTTCCGGGGCACATGGCTGGCCGGACACGACCCCTACGAGGCCAACTTCGGCCTGCTGTCCATCCCGATCGGCACCCAGGCGCTGCACGCGGCCGGCCTGGCCATGGGCGCGAAGCTCGACGGCAAGGACCTCGTGGTGATGAGCTTCTTCGGCGACGGCGCCACCAGCGAGGGCGACACCCACGAGGCGCTGAACTTCGCGGCCGTGTTCGACGCCCCCTGCGTCTTCTGGGTGCAGAACAACCAGTACGCGATCAGCGTCCCGCTGTCACTGCAGACTCGGGCGCCGACCATCGCCCACAAGGCGGTCGGCTACGGCATGCCCGGCTTCCGCTGCGACGGCAACGACGTGCTGGCCACCTACGCGGTGGCACGGCGGGCCGTCGACCGTGCCCGCAACGGCGGGGGCCCCAGCCTGGTCGAGGCCGTCACCTACCGGATGGAGGCCCACACCACGGCCGACGACCCCACCCGCTACCGCGCCGAGGCCGAGCTGGGGCAGTGGCGGGCCAGGGACCCCGTCGCGCGCTACGAGACCTTCCTGCGGCGCGAGGGGCTGCTCGACGACGCACTGAGCGACGAGGTGGAGCAGGAGGCGCGGGAACTGGTCGCGCGCGTCCGTGGCGAGATCTACGACGCGCCGCACGGTGACCCGCTGGAGCTGTTCGAGCACGTCTACGTCGAGCCGGGCCCCGACTACGACGAGCAGCGCCGGCGGCTGCGCCGGGAGCTCGACGGGGCGGAGGAGGCGTGAGGGCGCGCCGGCCGGCCGGCGACGTGGGCAGGGGGCGTTGCTGATGCCGGTCACCATGGCCAAGGCGCTGAACACCGCGCTGCACGACGCCATGGACGCCGACGACCGGGTCGTCGTGTACGGCGAGGACGTCGGCATGCTCGGGGGCGTGTTCCGCATCACCGACAAGCTGCAGGAGCGCTTCGGCACCACCCGCTGCTTCGACACGCCGCTGGCCGAGTCCGGCATCGTCGGCACGGCGGTCGGCATGGCGATGTACGGCTACCGGCCGGTCGTGGAGATGCAGTTCGACGGCTTCACCTATCCCGCCTTCGAGCAGCTCACCAGCCACCTGGCCAAGATGCGCAACCGGTCCCGCGGCACGGTCACGCTGCCGGTCGTCGTGCGCATCCCCTGCGGTGGGGGCATCGGCGCCGTCGAGCACCACTCCGAGAGTCCCGAGTCGTACTTCACCTCCACGGCGGGGCTGAAGATCGTGGCGCCGGGCGTCCCCGGCGACGCGTACGCCCTGCTGCGCCGGGCGATCGAGTCCGCCGACCCGGTCCTCTTCCTGGAGCCCAAGCGGCGCTACTGGCTGAAGGAGGACCTCGACCTACCGGTCGAGACGCCCCCGATCGGCCGCTCGCTCGTCCGGCGCCGCGGCCGGACGGCGACGCTGGTCACCTACGGCTCGATGGTCCGTACCTGCCTGGACGCCGCGGAGGCCGCCCGGGCGGAGGGCTGGGACCTGGAGGTGGTGGACCTGCGCACGCTCGTGCCGCTCGACACCGACACGGTCGTCAACAGCGTGGCTCGCACCGGCCGCGCGGTGGTCGTCCACGAGGCGCAGGTGTTC
This sequence comes from Actinomycetota bacterium, assembly GCA_030776845.1. GTDB lineage: Bacteria > Actinomycetota > Nitriliruptoria > Euzebyales > Egibacteraceae > JAHWKQ01. The sequence goes on along the minus strand of JALYGZ010000272.1, from coordinate 5,247 downwards.
GCCGGCTTCGGCGCCGAGGTCGCCGCCCGCGTCAGCGAGCGGGCCTTCTACCATTTGGAGGCCCCCGTGCTGCGGGTGGGCGCGTACGACATCCCCTATCCCCCCGCCAAGCTGGAGCACTACCACCTGCCCGACACCGGCCGCATCCTCGACGCGGTCGGGCAGTCCCTGGAGTACTAGCCGATGGCGGCCACCAGGGAGTTCGTGCTCCCCGACCTCGGCGAGGGCCTGACCGAGGGAGAGGTCGTGGCTTGGCTGGTCGCGCCCGGCGACCGGGTCGAGGTCGACCAGCCCGTGGCCGAGATCGAGACGGCCAAGGCGGTCGTCGAGGTGCCGTGCCCGTTCTCCGGCACGGCCGCCGCGCTGCACGCCGAGGTCGGCGAGGAGGTCCGCGTCGGCGCGCCCCTGCTGACGGTCGCGCTCGACGCCGCGCCGGGGGACGACACCGCTCCGCCGGGGGGCGACGCGGTGGGGCAGCCGGGTGAGGAACAGGTCAGCGACATGGTCCCCGAGCCGTCCACCGGCGGGGACGGCGAGGCCGACGCGTCGGGCAGCGTGCTCGTCGGGTACGGCACCGGCCATGGCGCCACCCGTGACCGACCGAGGGCCGCTCCGACGGCGGCGGGGCCCGCCGTCGGGGACGTCGAGCGGCCGCTGGCCAAGCCGCCGGTGCGCAAGCTGGCCAAGGACCTCGGCCTGGCCCTGTCGGCCGTGCACGGCACCGGCCCGGGCGGTGTCATCACCCGCGACGACGTACGCGCCGCCGCCGGCGACCGGGCGCCCGGGGACCGGGCGGCGGCCACCGAGGCCGAGGTCGAGGTGGTGCCGCTGCGCGGCGTGCGCAAGGCGGTCGCCGACAAGATGGCCGACGCCCACCGGGAGATCCCGGCCGCGACCACCTGGCTGGACGTGGACGCCACCGAGCTGTGGGAGGTGTCCGGGCGGCTGACGGCCGACGAGCCGGACGCGGCCATCGGCCCCCTGGCCGTGATGCTGCGGGCCTGCGTCGCGGGCCTGGGGCGCTTCGGTGACCTCAACGCCCGCATCGACCTCGAGCGCGGCGAGATCCACCGGCTGCGCCAGGTCCATCTGGGGGTGGCCGTGCAGACCGACCGGGGCCTGATGGTCCCGGTGCTGCGCGACGCGCACCGCCGGACGCTGTCGGACCTCGCCGCCGAGCTGCGGCGGCTGGTGGCCGCCGCGCGTGAGGGCACCCTCACGCCCGACCAGTTGCGCGGCGGCACGTTCACCGTCTCCAACTACGGGTCCCTGGGTGTCGACGGGGGCAGCCCCATCGTGAACCACCCCGAGGCGGCGATCCTGGGGGTCGGCCGGGCGGTGCCGCGACCGTGGGTGCATGAGGGCACCGTCCAGCCGAGGCGGGTCATGCAGCTGTCGCTGACGTTCGACCACCGGCTGTGCGACGGCGCGGAGGCGGCCGGCTTCCTGCGCTTCGTCGGGGACTGCGCCGAGCGGCCGGCGCGCCTGCTCGCCTTCGTCTAGCGGGTGCCGGACCCCACCTGCCCCGCCCCTGCCGCCGGACGCCCTCGGGAGACCTCAGCGCCCAGCCTCGCGACGGCCTCGGCCCGCAGGCGCTCGGTGCGGGTGAAGCGGTAGTCCCGGCGAACCACCATGACCCGCTCACCGACGGCCACCACGAGGGTGCGCGGGTCCGCGCCGGGCGCCGCGTCAGGCCCGCGGAAGCACGCCTCGGACGCGTGCAGCAGGCCGCCGACCAGGGCGGTGAGGCCGTGCTCGATGTCCATCGCGCCGTTCAGCAGGGCCTCCAGCCCCATCGCCAGCCGGGTCACGGCGTCGGCCGGGTGGCCACGCGACGGTCCCGTGTGGACCACCTCCACGTCCTCCAGCGATTCGAGGCCCTCCACGAGCGACCGCAGGCCCTCGGGCGCCCCGACGGCCACGAACAGGTCGTCCAGGGCGCGGCCGCCGGACACCTCGACGACGTCGATGGCCTCGATGTCCCCACCGGCGGTGGCGACGGCTCCCGCCAGCGCCGCGAGGGCGCCGGGGCGGTCGGGCACCGAGCAGCGCAGCATGACCTCCATGAGCGCCGAGACTACGTGCCGGATGTCTCCCTGCTGTTACGGCGTTAGGGGACGAGCGCCTCGCGGAAGAAGTCGATCACGTGACGCCGGCGGCGCCGCAGCTCCGCGGGGCCCAGCGGATCCTCCTCGACCAGCGCCGTGATGAGCGGCGCGTCGGAGAAGTACGACAGGATCGCCCCGTAGCCGGTCAGCACCAGGTTGCGCGCGTCGTGGCGCTGCAGACGGCCGGCATCCATCTCCCGCTCCAGGAAGGCCACGGCCCGCTCGAACAGCGGATGCAGCACTTGGGCCAGCTCCTCGCGCAAGATCGGCCCTCCCTCCAGCGCCTCCCAGCGGAAGATGCGCACGAGCGCCGGGTGCTCCTCGAAGAAGGTGAAGGTCGCGAGCAGGATGCCCTCGGCCCGCGGCCAGCCCTCGCGGGGGCCCCTCTTGGCGTGGTCGACCAGGGTGATCCAGTCGGTGAACTCATCGAGCAGGACCGCCCGGTACAGCGCCTCCTTGGACGGGAAGTGATGCAGCAGGCTCGGACGGCGGATGCCGACGTCGTGGGCGATGTCCGACAGGCTGGTGCCCGCGAAGCCGTGGGCCGCGAAGCGCTCGCGCGCGGCGGTCAGCAGCTGGTCGCGGGTCCCCGGCGACCGGGCGACGGCGTCCATACCCGCAGACTACGCCTTGGCGGGGGAGGGAGCCGGACCCGTCCGGCCGCGTTGACTACCTACGGGTAGGTAGATAGCCTTCCGGGCGAACGAGATCCAGCGTTCGAGAAGGCGATCGCGTGCAGCATTCCGACTACGACATCCTGTCCGAGCTCGAGCCCAAGGCCGAGGAATACCTCAACCGCCACCTCAAGGCCGCCAAGGAGTGGTTCCCGCACGAGTACGTGCCGTGGAGTCAGGGTCGCGACTTCGACTTCGAGCCGTGGACCCCTGACCAGCCGAGCGTCTCCCCGACCGCCCGGACGGCGCTCGAGGTCAACCTGCTCACCGAGGACAACCTGCCCGGCTACCACCGCGCGGTCTTCCGGCTGTTCGGCGGCGACGGCGCCTGGGGGACGTGGGCCAACCGCTGGACCGCCGAGGAGGGCCGTCACTCGATCGTGCTGCGCGACTACCTGACGGTCACCCGCAACGTCGATCCGGTGCAGCTGGAGCGGGGCCGCATGCAGCAGAACGAGCAGGGCTACGACAGCGACGCCGACACGGCGCTGGACGGCATGGCCTATGTCTCCTTCCAGGAGCTGGCCACGCGGATCTCGCACCGCAACACCGGCCGCTACACCGGTGAGCCGGTCTGCGACCGCATCCTCAGGCGCATCTCGGCTGATGAGAACCTGCACATGATCTTCTACCGGGACATGCTCAACGCGGGCTTCGAGGTCGCCCCGTCCGACGCGACGCGGGCGGTCGCCCGCCAGGTGATCGACTTCGAGATGCCCGGTGCGGGCATCCCCGGCTTCACCCGCAAGGCGTTCACGATCGCCCAGGCCGGCATCTACGACCTGCGCAACCACCACGACGAGGTCGTGTGGCCGCTGCTGCGCCACTGGCGGGTGTTCGAGCGGGAGGGGCTGGACGCCGACGCCGAGCAGGCCCGGCACAGGCTCTCGGACTTCCTCCACGAGCTGGACCGCAAGGCCAGCAGGTTCGTCGAGCAGCGGGAGGCGCGGGCCGCACGCCAGGAGGCGCGCAGCACGGGGTAGTCTCCGTCCCGCTCCCGAGCAGCGACGGTAGGACACCTGGGTTGGAGCCCGTCTACACACCGGTGGCCGGCCTCGCCCTGGCGATGTGCAAGGCGATGGGCTGGCGGGTGTACCCGCAGGGCACCGGGCACATCCCCTCCGCGGGTCCGGCGGTCATCGCGACGAACCACGTCGGCTACCTGGATTTCGTCTTCGTCGGCTACGGGGCCCGCCACGCGGGGCGGCTCGTGCGCTTCCTGGCGAAGAAGGACGTGTTCGACCACCGGGTCGCGGGGCCGCTGATGCGCGGGATGGGCCACATCCCCGTGGACCGGCACGGGCGTCCCACCGCCGCCATCCAGGCCGCGGCCGACGCGCTGCGCGCCGGCGAGGTGATCGGCATGTTCCCGGAGTCGACGATCAGCCCGTCGTTCGTGCCGATGCCGGGCAAGACGGGTGCGGTCCGCATGGCCATGGCCGCCGGCGCACCCCTCGTGCCCGGCGCCGTGTGGGGCAGCCAGCGGCTGTTGACCAAAGGCCGCCCGCGCAATCTGCAGCGCGGTGTGGCGATCACGGTCAGCTTCGGCGAGCCGATCCCCTACGAGGGATCCGAGCACGCGTCCACGGTGACCGACCGGCTCATGGCCGCCGTCGGCGCCCTGGTCGACCGGGCGGCGAGTTCGTACCCGCAGCGGCCCTCGGGCCCCGACGACCGCTGGTGGCTGCCGGCGCATCTGGGAGGGACCGCGCCCACCCCCGACCAGGCCCGCCGGGACCTGGCGCAGCAGATCCGCCGTCGCCGCGAGGAGCGCCGGAGGGCCGGTTGAGCGGGCCGAAGGCCCCGGAGAGCCCGCGCCCGCCAGTGGTGGCCGTGGTGGGCTCCGGGGAGGCCGACCGGCAGCTGGAGGTGGTCGCCGAGCGCGTCGGGGCGGGGGTCGCGGGCCGCGGCGCCGTGCTGGTGTGCGGCGGACTGGGCGGCGTCATGGCCGCGGCCTGCAGGGGCGCGAAGGGGGCCGGCGGCACCACCGTCGGGGTCCTGCCGGGCCCCGACCGGTCGGCGGCCAACCCCTTCGTGGACGTGGCCGTGGCGACCGGCCTGGGGGAGGCGCGCAACACCGTCGTCGTGCGCACTGCCGACGTGGTGGTGGCGGTCGGCGGTGGCTACGGGACCCTGTCGGAGATCGGCTTCGCGCTCAAGCTTGGCCGACCGGTGGTGGGCCTGGGCACCTGGGAGCCGGTCCGCCACGGCCGGCGCGACGAGGCGATCACCGCGGCCGGGGGCCCCGACGAGGCGGTCGACGCCGCCCTGGCCCTGGCGGGGGCCTGACCGCCCGGCCCCGTCAGGTGGCCGCGGTCCGGGGCGGCACGGCGCGGGCGCCTCGTCGATTCGTGAGCAGCATCTCCACGGCCCGGGTCGTAGTCGGGTGGGGTGCCGTCCCAGGTCGGCAGCAGCGTGTCGGGCCGACTGCGGGGTTGGCGGCGGCGAGGTCGTCGGGGTGGGCC
>JALYGZ010000271.1 GCA_030776845.1 Actinomycetota bacterium | reverse complement strand
CCTCCGTGGGGTGGGCGGTGAGCACCGGGGTGATCCGCAGCCCAGCCAGCACGGCATCCAGCGCGGCGCGTCCCTCGCGGGCGGTGACGCGCTCGACGGCGTCGGCCAGCGAGTCCGCCACGACGTCGGACCCCCGCCCGCGCTCGCGCAGCGCGCGCACCCGATGGCGCTCCTCGGCCAGGTTGACCAGCTGGAAGTACACGGTGAAGGCACGCGCGACCTGCTCGGCGCGCTCCAGGGCGAAGCCGCCGACGACGTCCGCGACCGCCTGCGCGCGCTCGGCCGTCGGCTGTTCCCGCAGGTCGATGGTGGCCCGGCGCAGCCGCTCCACGTCGCCGAGCAGGCCCGGGCCCGCGGCCTCGACCAGCACCTGACCAAGGACGTCGCCGAGCAGGCGCACCTGCCCGCGCAGTGGCGCGGGGACCTCCTCGGCGCGCGCGTCGTGCCGCGTGGGGATCAGCCTGTGAGCGTGCCCCGCAGGGGCTGCACTACCGTCTTGATCTGGGTGCACTCGTCGATCGAGTAGCCCAGGCCCTCCCGGCCGATGCCCGAGTCGGGCTTGCGGCCGCCGAACGGGAAGTGGCCGACGCCGTGCTTCGGGGCGTCGTTGATCGTCACCATGCCGACCTCGAGCGCCTCCGCGGCGCCCCACGCCTTGTCCAGGTTGTCGGTGAAGACCGACGAGTCCAGGCCGTAGCGTGACTGGTTGGAGAGCTCCACCGCCTCCCGCAGGTCGCCCACGCGGGTCACGGGCAGGACCGGCCCGAAGTGCTCCTCCCAGAGGATCTCGGCGCCCAGCGGCACGTCCAGGAGCACGGTCGGCTGGTGGTAGGCGTCGGTGAACTCGCCACCCAGCGCCAGTCGGGCCCCCTTGGAGACCGCGTCCTGCACGAAGCCGTTCACCCGCTTGGCGGCCCCGGTGTCCACCAGCGGCCCGACGTGCACGCCCTCCTCGCGGGGGTCCCCCACGACGAAGCCGCCCGCCTCCTCCAGGGCGCGCTCGACGTACTCGTCGTAGAAGCGGTCCTCGACCAGGACCCGGCTGATGGCGTCGCACCGCTGGCCGGCGTTCTTGAACGCGCCATCGACGGTCTTTGAGACGGCCAGCTCCGGGTCGGCGTCGGCCAGCACGATGGCCGCCGCGTTGCCGCCCAGCTCCAGGTGCAGCGGCTTGGGGCCGGCCTTCTCGGCGATGCGGCGGCCCACTGACGACGAGCCGGTGAACGTGAGCATCGACACGTCCCCGTGGGAGGACAGCAGGTCGCCGATCTGTGAGCCCGAGCCGGTGATGACGTTGAGCACGCCCGGCGGCAGGCCCGCCTCCTCCAGCATGCGGGCGAACATCAGCAGGGGCACCGGGTCGGCCGAGGGGGCCTTGGCGACGACCGTGTTGCCCGCCGCGATGGCCGGGATGATCTTCGAGGCCGACAGGAACAGCGGGTAGTTGAACGGCCCGATCGCACCCACGGTGCCCACCGGCTCGCGCAGGACGATCCCCATCTTGCCGGTGGTGTCCCCCACCCACTCGCCCGGCAGGTACTCACCGTAGATCTTGCGCGCCTCGTCGCGGACGAGCTCCAGGCGCTCGTTGGTGGCCGAGGCCTCCGAGCCGGCCTGCTCCGGCGTCTTGCCCAGGTCGAGCACGATCGCGTGGACGAAGTCGTCCAGGTGCTCGCCCATGATCCCGCCGGCCCGCTCGCAGATCCTGACCCGCTCGGCCGCCGGCATCGCCCCGAACGCGGCGCGGGCGTCGCGCGCCGACGCGATCGCCTCGTTGACGTCCTGGGCGGTCGCGCGCTGCGCGCGGGCGATCACCGTGCCGTCGATGGGCGACGCGACGTCGAACTCGGCCTCCTCGGAGGCGGGACGCCACGAGCCGTTGACGAGCAGACGCAGCCCGGCCACGTCGCCGTCGAGGCTCACCGCGGGAGCGAAGACGTCCGCGATGTCCAGCCGCACCGGGTCGTCGCTGAAGGGGGCCGAGTCCAGAAAGCCCATCCGCGCTCTCCTCGCACTCTGTACGCCGGGGGGACCGTCCCCCCGCCCTTCTCACCATGACCCGGGCGGGCCCGGCCTACGCATGGCCCAACCGGGGACGGGCGGTGTCGGGGCGCGACAGGTAGTCCACCACGCTGCGGATGACCTCGCCGGACAGCAGCATCGACAGGTGCCCGATGTCGCGCACCCGGACGTTGGTGGCCTCCAGGGCGGGGACGGTCAGTTTGGCGCTCACGGCGGGGACCACCCACACGTCGAGGTCGGAGTAGTAGGAGATGTAGCGCACGTCGGCGCGGCGGGCGCCGGCCCGTAGGCGCTCCAGCAGCGGTGAGCGGTAGGCCATGTCCAGTGCCGCCGGCCCCACGCCCCAGGCGGCGGTGTAGGTGCCGTCGTGCGGGGTGCCCAGGGTGACCAGCGTGTCGACGGTGTCCTGTCCGCCCAGCTCCTGGATGTAGTAGCGGGCGACCACGCCGCCCATGGAGTGGCCCACGATCATGCAGCGCGCCGCCCCGCTCGCGGCCAGCGTCGCCTCCACCTCGGTGCGAAGCATGCCGGCCACCCGGGCGACGCCGCGGCTGAACTGCGGGTACTCGAAGGAGCGGACGTGGCGGAACCCGGCCCTGGCCAGCGCCCGGCTCATCACCAGGAAGGCGCTGCGGTTCATCACGTAGCCGTGCACGAGGATGACGGGCATGCCGGCGGTGGCCGCGCCGAGGCGCTCGTCGATCGCGCCGACCGCCCGGTCCGCCCGCAGCGCCTCCTGCAGCGACTCCACCGACGTCAGGCCCAGCGGGTACAGGGCGGCGTGGACGAGCGCCAGCGACAGCTCCCGCCCGGCGCCGGCGTACGTGCCGGGTCGCAGCAGGGCCCGCAGCACCGCCAGCGCCTGTCGACCGACCAGCGAGGCGCCGTCCATGTGGGAAGGGGACATGCCCACTCGCCGTCCGAGGACCCGGCCCGCTCCGGGGGTTCCTACCTGACCTGTCCCGCGGACGGCGCACCGGTTCCCGAGACGGTCCCGCGGCCGACATAGGCCGCGCCTCCGTAGGCCGGCAACGTCTCGACGCGCAGGTCGGGCAGATGCCCACCCAGATGCCGCCAGGGCTCTGCGAAGCTCTCGAACGACCCGAGGTAGGGGCGGTTGAGCAGCCATGCCGACGCGTTGACCGGCCACGCCCACCACGACGTCCACTTCGACCCTGCCACCACCACGCGCCCGCCCGGACGCAACAGGTCGACTACGCGGGCCACGGCCTCGGGCGAGCGCAGGACGTCGTGGACCAGGCACAGCAGGACCGCGTCGGCACACGACTCGAGCCGCAGTTCCTCCGCGCGAGCCCGCACGAACGCCACATTGGCCCGGCCATGGCGTCGCATGCGCTCCCGGGCGCGCGCGAGCATTCGGGGGCTGGGCTCGACGGCGACGACCCGCCCGGCCGACCCCACCCCGTCAGAGACGGGAGGTAGGTTCAGCCCCGTGCCACAGCCCACCTCCACCACCACCTCGCCGGGTCGCGCGTCGAGGGCGGCGACGGCGCGCCGCCTGACGTGCTCGCCGGCGACGCTGGCGACGTCATACACCGGCGCGTACAGCCCGAAGGCCTCCCGCAGGGCCCGGTGCTCGACGGCCCGGCGCCAGGCGAGCACTGGCTGGCGGCTCACCAGGGACCTCAGCTGCCGCGGCCACGCCGACGGCCCACCCACCATCACGCCGACGCCCCTCCCCGTACCCCTGCTCGTGCCGCGAGGCTAGCCGCCGGGACCAGGTCAGGCGGCCTGGGAGCTATGTTGCCGGGCCAGCTCGGGGGCCAGCCAGTCGAGGACCACCGCGGCCGTCCAGGACTGGTCGCGCGAGCCCAGGGGCTCGCCCGTGAAGGGGTTGAAGTACTCCGCGAAGCCCGACCGGGCGACCTGGTCCAGCGCCGTGCGGCGCAACCGCTCGGCCCGCTCCTGCTGCTCGCCGCGCTCCAGGGACCACCACAGCAGCCAGTTCATGATCGGCCAGCTGGGGCCCCGCCAGTAGCTGTGGGGCAGGAACGCGGGCTCGAGCGGGCTCGTGCTGGGCGGGGCCATGCCGGGCGCCGCGCAGAACCAGGACGAGTCGAGGACGGCCAGCTGCGCCTCGAGGCGGTCGGGCGCGAGCGACCCGGCGATCAGGGGCGCGAAGCCGGCGATGGTGCGCACCGGCACGGGACGCCCGGCGCGGACGTCGTAGTCCAGGCCCAGGCCTGTCCGCTCGTCCCAGCACGCCGCGAGGCCCGCGTGCCCGCGGTCCAGCCAGGCCCGGATGCGGCGGCGGTCGGCCATGGGGGCGTCGACGATGCCCGCCACGTCCAGCAGCGCCTCGTTCGCGGCCACCAGCAGGGCGCTGAACAACACGTCGCGGACCTGGAAGGGATGGCGTCGGAGCGCGACCGCGTCGTCGTAGCCGGCCTGCTTGAGCGACTCGACCAGCCACAGATAGCGGTCGTACTCCGCGCCGCTCGGCCGCTCGCCCGGATCGACGACGTGCGCCAGGTCGCGCCGGCGATACGGGAGCAGCGTGCCGACCTCGACCGCGGCCAGGGCGGCGTCCCACCGGGGACTGTTGTCACACCCGCTCTCCCAGGGATGGTAGATGGTGACCAGTCCGGTGCCCTCCGGATCGCGGGCCGTGGCCAGGTACTCGTGCCAGGCGAGCAGCCGCGGGTACAGGTCGACGAGGAACGCCCGCGCCTCGGCCACGGCGGTCCCCGCCTCCCCCTGGGCGGCGTGCCACACGGCCCGCGCGCCGATGGCGTGCGCCGGCGGCTGGCACAGTCCGCTCGTCCGGGGCTCGGCCGGCGCGGCCTCGTTGCGCGCGGCGCACGCCCACCGGTCGTGGCCGGGGAAGTAGCCGTCGCCCGCCGACGGGTCGAAGACGATGTGGGGCACCATCCCGTTGGCCCACTGCGCGCGGAACAGGGTGTGAAGCTCTCGGGCGGCGCGGCGGCTGTCCAGCCGGGCCAGCCCGATCGCGATGAAGGCGCTGTCCCAGCTCCACTGATGGGGATACAGGCGCGGAGAGGCCTTGGTCCAGCCTCCCAGGTCGTTCGTGTGGAGGACTGCGGCGGCGTCCTCGACCAGCGTCGACTCCGACGAGGGAGTCATTGAAGCCATCACCTCGCCGTGTCGGGCTGTCGGTGGCTGTGCGGTACCCGGTCTTGGCGAGTGTATGCGGCGCGTCCCGTTACCCTGGGTCGTCCATCCGGACAAGAGCCGGGAGCGGGAGGTGGGCGTGGACTCCGACCTGGACCGACCCCGCACGGCGCTGGTCGCCGGAGGCGCCGGCGCGCTGGGCAGCGCCGTCGTCGAGCTCCTGCTCGAGGCCGGGGAGCGGGTGTGCGTCCCGTGGATCGACCGCGGAGAGGCCGACCGCCTGCGCGACACGCACGCGGCGGCGGAGCGCGAGGGGGTCCTGCGGCTGTCCGAGTGCGACGCGGCCAACCCCGACCAGCTGGCCGCGCTGCTCGACGTGCTGCGCGCCGACTGGGGCCCGCTGTGGCTGGGATGCTCGCTGGCGGGCGGATGGGCCGGCGGCACGGCGGTGGCCGATCTGGACGACGTGGCCCTGCTGGACCGGATGCTCCGCGTGAACCTCCGCACGGCCCTGGTCGTGGCCCGCGAGGGCCTGCGCCACATGGGCCCCGCCGGGGGGCGGCTGGTGTTCGTCGGCTCCCGCACGGTCGAGCGGCCCGCGGCCGGGCAGGCCGCCTACACCGCCGCGAAGGCGGGCGTGCTCTCGCTCGTGGGCACGCTGGCCGTGGAGCTGCGCGGCACCGGACGCACGGCCAACGCGGTGGTGCCCAAGGTCATCGACACGCCCGCGAACCGCAGGGCCATGCCCGACGCCCGCCACGACCGCTGGGTGCCGCCGCGGGAGATCGCGAAGGTCATCGCCTGGCTGGCCGGCCCCGACGCCTGGCTCGTGTCGGGCGCGGCCATCCCCGTCCCCGGTGACAGCTGACCACGGCTACATTCCCCGCGCGGCGCGACACGCCCGGAGGAGGGTCACCGTGACCGACAGCGCGGGACTGACCGCGACCGGCGTGCGCCGCCTGGGCGAGGCCCTGGCGGACGCGCGGGCGGGGGTCGCCTTCACGGGAGCCGGAATCTCCACCGAGTCGGGCATCCCCGACTTCCGCTCGCGGGACGGGCTGTGGAGCCGCTACCGTCCGCGGGACTTCTCCTTCTCCCGCTACGTCGCCTCGCCGCAGGTGCGAGCGGAGGCCTGGCGCCGTCGGCGGGAGCTGTGGAGCAGGCCGCCGCGGCCCAACCCGGGCCACCTCGCCCTGGCCGGCCTCGAACGGGCGGGGCGGCTGGCCGGCGTCGTCACCCAGAACGTCGACGGCCTGCACCAGGCCGCCGGCTCCCGCCGCGTCGTGGAACTGCACGGCAGCTCCCGCTTCGTCATGTGCATCGGCGCGCGGCCGCGTGCCGGCACCCCCGCCGGCTGCGGCTTCCACGCCGGGCAGGACTGGGCCCTCGCCCGCCACGACGCCGGCGAGGCCGACCCCGGCTGTCCGGACTGCGGCGGGCTCGTGAAGTCCACCGCGGTCAGCTTCGGTCAGAACCTGTTCCCCGGCGTCCTCTACGAGGCCACCCGGCTGGTGCGCTCGGCGGACCTCGTCGTGGCCATCGGCTCCACCCTGCGGGTCCAGCCGGCCGCCGGGCTGCCGGCCGCCGCCGCGCGCGCCGGCGTCCCGCTGGCGATCGTCAACGACGAGCCCACTCCCCTGGACGACGTGGCCGACCTCGTGGTCCGCGGGCGCGCCGGGCGGGTGCTGCCCGCCGCGACCGACGTCGCGCTGGCGCTGGCCTGAGCGGTTCGGCCGGCGCCTACTCCCAGGCGGCGACCTTCGGGTGGTCCTGCGCGACCGCCCCCACCTTGGCGGCGCCCCCCGGCGAGCCGAGTCCCGTGACGCTGTCCTCGAAGAACTCGGCGTTGATGGGGGTGAACTCCTGCCACTCGTCGGGGACGTCGTCCTCGTAGAAGATGGCCTCGACCGGGCAGGCCGGCTCGCAGGCGCCGCAGTCGACGCACTCCTCGGGCTGGATGTACAGCATCCGCTCGCCCTCGTAGATGCAGTCGACCGGGCACTCCTCGACGCAGGATCTGTCCTTCACGTCGATGCACGGCTCTGCGATGGTGTAGGTCATACTCGCTCCTCGACGGCTCCTGCCGCGCCCGGCACCCGGGCATTCACGCTGTCCCAAGGATAACAACGCCGCCGGGGACCGGCGGTCACAGGACCGGTGACAGCCCCAGCTCGCGGACGAGCCTGCGCGCGGCGATCACCAGCAGGTCCCACACGCCGCCGAACGGCGGCGCGTAGGACAGGTCCAGCAGCTGGGCCCGCTGGACGGTGACGCCCAGCTGGCACCACGTCGCCGCGGTGTCGATGCGCTTGCCGACGTTGCCCGTCCCCACCAGCTGCGCCCCCAGGACCCGTCCCGAGCCGCGCTCGGCCAGCATCTTGACGTGCACCGTGCCGGGGTCGGGCATGTAGCCGGCCGTCGCCGTGCCGGTGAACGACGTCGCCGCGTAGTCCAGCCCGGCCCGGCGGGCCTCGGCCTCGTTCACCCCCGTGCGGGCGATCTCCAGGTCGCACACCTTGGTCACCGCGGTGCCGACCAGGCCGGGGAAGCTGGCCTGGCCGCCGGCGATGTCAATGGCCGCGATCTTGCCCTGCTTGTTCGCGTGGGTGCCCAGCTGCACGTTCACCCCGGCGCCGCTGACGAGATGGCGCGACTCGACGCAGTCACCGGCCGCCCAGATCCCCTCGACGGTGGTGCGCATGCGGCCGTCGACCAGCAGGGCCCCGCTGTCGCCCACCTCGCAGCCGGCGTCGCGGGCCAGTTCGACCTGGGGCGTGGCGCCCAGCGCCAGCACGACCATGTCGGCCGGGTAGACCCCGGCCCCGGTGACGACCTCCCGGCAGCGCCCGTCGTCGCTGCGGACCTCCTCCAGCGCCTCGCCCAGGCGCACCGCCACCCCCAAGTCCTTCAGCGCCGTCTCGACGTGGGTCGCCACGTCGGGGTCGAGCTGCGCCATGACCTGGTCGGCCATGTCGATCAGGGTGGCCTCCAGGCCGCGGCGGACCAGGGCCTCGGCCAGCTCCATGCCGATGTAGCCGGCCCCGACGACGACGACCCGGCGCACGTCGTCGCGCCGGTCGAGCTCGATGCGCACCCGCTCACCCTCGTCGAGCGTGTGGACCACCCGGGCGTGGTCACGGGCGCCCGGCAGCGGGGGCACGACGGGGTGCGCGCCGGTCGCGTACACCAGCGCGTCGTACGCCAGCGTGTACTCCTGGCCCGTGTCGAAGTCCCGGGCCCGCACGACCCGCTCGTCGGCGTCGATGCCGACCGCCTCGGCCCGGATCCGCACCCCGATGCCGGCGACGCGGAACTCCTCCGGTCCGCGTACCACCAGGTCGCCGGGCTCGTCGATGAGGCCGCCGACCATGTAGGGGATGCCGCACATGGAGTAGGACGTGTAGGGGCCCCGCTCGACCACGGTGATCTCGGCGGTGTCGTCCAGACGGCGCAGCTGCGAGGCGGCGGACATGCCGGCGGCGTCACCGCCGATGACCACGACCCGCATGCCGGTCTGCACGCTCACTCACCGACCGGGTCGCCGATGCGGTGGACGATGATGCGGTTGGTCGCGCCCTGGGCGCCGGGCAGCCCGCTGACGATCACGATCAACTGGCCCACCTCCGCCCACGCCCCGTCGACGAGCACCTGCTCGGCGGTCTCGATGAGGGTGTGCTCCTGGCCCTTCATGGGCACGAGCACCGCCTCGGTGCCCCACATCAAGGTGGTGCGCCGCGCCGTCCGCTCCTTGGGCGTCAGGCCGAGGAGCGGCACCGGGGGGCGCCGCTTGCTGACCCGCTGGATCGACGCGCCGCTGATGGAGTAGACCGCCAGCGCGACCGCCCCGATGTCCTGGGCGACCCGGCGGGCCGCGTCCGCCACCACCCGGCCGACCTCGGGGACCGTGCGCCAGTCGGGCAGCCTGTCGACGTGCTCGGGGGACGACTCGGCGACCTCGATGATCCGCGCCATGGTGCGGATGGCCTCGACCGGGTAGTCGCCGGTGGCGGTCTCGCCGGACAGCATGAGCGCGTCAGTGCCGTCGAAGACGGCGTTGGCCACGTCGCTGGCCTCCGCCCGGGTGGGCCGTGGCGAGGCGACCATGGTCTCCAGCATCTCGGTGGCGGTGATGACGGGCTTCCCCGCGGCGTTGGCCTGGGCGATGATCGCCTTCTGGATGGCGGGCACGCGCTCGGGCCCGATCTCCACCCCCAGGTCGCCCCGGGCCACCATGACGGCGTCGCTCGCGTCGATGACGGCCTCGAGGTCCTCGATGGCCTCCGGGCGCTCCAGCTTGGACACCACCGGCGCCTCGCCGCCAAGCGACGCGATGCGCTTGCGGGCCTCCTCGATGTCGACCGGCGAGCGGACGAACGACAGCGCGATCCAGTCAGCGGCCAGATCGACGGCCGCGGCCAGGTCGGCCTCGTCCTTGTCGGTCAGGCTGGACGCGGAGACCGCCACGCCCGGCAGGTTCAGCCCCTTCCTGCTCGTCGCGCAGCCGCCGACGACGACGCGGGCCCGCAGCAGCCCGTCGTCGATGCGCGAGACGACCAGCCGGATCGAGCCGTCGTCGATCAGGACCAGGGCGCCGACGTGCAGGTCGTCGGCCAGCTTCTCGTAGGGGACGGGCAGGGCCGACAGGCCGTCGATCTCGTAGCGGTCCAGGGACTCCCGGCCCGGAAGCAGGTAGACCTCCGAGCCCGGTGGCACGTCGACCCCGCCCTCGGGGAGGGCGCCGAGGCGCATCTTGGGTCCCTGGAGGTCGGCGAGGCAGCCCACGTTGCGCCCGAGCTCGCGGGCGATCTCGCGCACGTGTCGAAGGCGGCGGGCGTGCTCGTGGTGGGCGCCGTGCGACAGGTTGAGGCGGACGACGTCGACCCCCGCCTCGATCGCGGCACGCAGCTTCTCGCGGTCGTCCAGCGCCGGCCCCAGCGTGGCCACGATCCTGGCACGTCGCACGCGCGGTCCCTTTGTCTCGTCGGGCGTCATGGTAGGCCGGGACAGCCGGGGGCGGGCGCAGCCCGCGTGCGAACGTGCCCGGCCGGCGCGGGCGTCAACCCGGACTAAGATCCGCGCCGTGGACAACGTCGCCGTCGTGCGCCACCCCCTGGCC
Organism: Actinomycetota bacterium; assembly: GCA_030776845.1. Classification (GTDB taxonomy): domain Bacteria; phylum Actinomycetota; class Nitriliruptoria; order Euzebyales; family Egibacteraceae; genus JAHWKQ01. Next base: position 2,109 of record JALYGZ010000271.1, on the reverse strand, counting down.
GGCCACCTGCTGGGCGGACTGCGCGACGAGCGAACCGAGCCGGAGCGCTTCCGTGCGCTGAGCCACCGCCTGGCCACGGTCCTGGTGATCGAGGCCACACGCGACCTGGACACCGCCGGGCGGACGGTCGCCACCCCGATGGCCCCGGCGCCGGTCGACCGCATCGACCGCAACGTCGTCGCCGTGCCCGTACTGCGGGCCGGGCTGGGACTGCTCGAGCCCGTCACCGGGCTGCTGCCCGACGTCCAGGTGGGCTACGTGGGGCTCGAGCGCGACGACGAGACGCTGCAGCCGACCTCCTACTACCTGAAGGTCCCCCCGCTGGAGCACTCGACCGTGCTGTTGCTGGACCCGATGCTGGCCACCGGCGGCTCGGCGTCCTTCGCGTCGAGGCTGCTAAAGGACCGCGGCGCGCGGGACCTGCGGCTGCTCTGCGTCGTCGCCGCCCCCGAGGGCGTCGCCCGCATGGCGGCGGACCACCCCGAGGTCCGGGTCGTGACCGCGGCCGTCGACGAGAGGCTGGACGATTCCGGCTTCATCGTCCCCGGGCTCGGCGACTTCGGCGACCGCCTGTTCGGCACGCCCTGAGCGGGCGAGCCAGGGGGTGAGCGAGCCGACCTCGGCGGCGTCGTCGCGGCGTCATGCCTCGCTGGTGGCGGCGGGCATCCTGCTGTCGCGCCTCAGCGGCCTGGCCCGGCAGGTGGTGGTGGGCTACTACCTGGGCACCAGCTACGCCCTGGACGCCTACACCGCCGCCTTCCGCATCCCCAACCTGATGCAGAACCTGCTCGGCGAGGGGGTGCTGTCGGCGTCGTTCATCCCCGTCCACAGCCGGCTGCTGGCCCAGGGACGCGACGCCGAGGCCGGCAGGGTCGCCGGCGCCGTGGCCGGCCTGCTCATCACGGTCACGGGCCTCCTCAGCCTTGCTGGCGTCGTCTTCGCCGAGCCCCTCACGGCGGTGGTGGCGGCCGGCTTCACCGGCAGGCGCCAGGAGCTGGCGGTCTCGCTGGTGCGGATCCTCACGCCTGGCGTGGGCCTGCTCGTCCTGTCCGCCTGGTGCCTGGGCGTGCTCAACAGCCACCGGCGGTTCTTCCTGTCCTACGTCGCCCCGGTGCTGTGGAACGCCGCGCAGGTGGCCGGTCTCGCCGTCGCGGGAGGCCTGCTGCTGCGCGGCGGCGACGAGCAGGCGCTGCTGGAGTCGCTCGCCGTGGCGCTGGCCTGGGGAACGCTGGCCGGCGGGCTGCTGCAACTGGGCGTGCAGCTGCCCACCGTGCTGCGGCTGTCCCGGGGTCTGCGCGTGTCCCTGGACGTCTCCCACCGGGGCGTCCGCGACACCGTCAGGGCGTTCGGCCCGGTCGTGGCCGGGCGCGGAGCCGTGCAGCTGTCCGCGTACGTCGACACCCTGCTGGCCAGCTTCCTGGCCACGGGCGCCCTGGCGGCCCTGAGCTACGCCCAGCTGCTGTACCTGCTGCCCGTCAGCCTGTTCGGCATGAGCGTCGCCGCCGCGGAGCTGCCGGAGCTGTCGGCCGGCGGCGCGGCCGACGGCGCGCGGCTGCGGGCGCGCCTGGACGACGGACTCGCGCGGATCGCCTTCTACGTCGCGCCGACGATCGTGGCCTTCCTCGTCGCCGGCGACCTGCTGGTCGGGGCGGTCTTCGAGTACGGGCGCTTCGGCGGGCGCTCCACCACGGTCGTGTGGATCGTGCTGTGCGGGTACTCGCTGGGGCTGCTCGCCGGCACGGCCAACCGCCTGCTGCAGTCCGCGCTGTACGGGGTCAGCCAGCCGGCGGTGGCCGCGAGGGCCAGCGCCCTGCGCGTGGTCGTGTCCGCCGCCCTCGGCGCGGTGCTGATGCTCCAGCTCGACCGGGTCGTGCTGGGCGGGCAGGGACTGTCGGTCGTCGGCGAGCTGCCGGCGCTCACGCCGCTGTCTGCCGCCGAGCGAGCCGACGAGGTGGGCGCGGACCACCTGGGCGCGCTGGGGCTCACCCTGGCGGCCGGGATGACCGCCTGGCTGGAGTTCGCCCTGCTGCGGCGGGCGGTGGCCGCCCGCATCGGGTCGGTGCGCCTGGGAGGGCACAACCTGCCCCCCACCCTGCTGGCCGCCGGCGC
>JALYGZ010000270.1 GCA_030776845.1 Actinomycetota bacterium | reverse complement strand
GACCGACCCCCGGCGTGCGCCCGCCCAGCCGTGCGCCGGTGGCCGCGGTCGTCGCGTGCCGCACGAGCAGCAGTGTGGTCATGGCTCCCGTTCCGTCGTGGCGGCCAGAGTAGCGACATGGTTAGGCTGCCCCGGGGGCCGGGGTACCGCCCGGCCGGCGCGCAGGGCAGGGTGAGCACATGGCGGACACGCGCACGGAACGCGACTCGATGGGCGAGGTGCAGGTCCCCGGGTCGGCCTACTACGGCGCCCAGACCCAGCGGGCGGTCGACAACTTCCCCGTCTCCGGCCGGGGGATCCCCCCAGAGGTCATCAAGGCGCTGGGGCACATCAAGGCGGCCGCGGCGGTCGTCAACCGCGACAAGGGCGTCCTCAACGACGAGCAGTTCCGCGCGATCTCACAGGCCGCCGCCGAGATCGTGGAGGGGACCCACGACGAGCACTTCGCCGTCGACGTCTTCCAGACCGGCTCGGGCACGTCGTCCAACATGAACGCCAACGAGGTCGTGTCGAATCGGGCGATCGAGATCCTCGGGGGACAGCTGGGGACCAAGGACCCAGTGCACCCCAACGACCACGTCAACGCCGGCCAGTCGTCCAACGACGTCTTCCCGACCGCGGTGCACGTGGCCGCCTACGTCGCCTGCGTCGACGAACTGCTGCCCGGCCTGGAGCGCCTGCGGGGGGCGCTGGCGGCCAGGGCCGACGAGTTCGCCGAGGTCGTCAAGCCGGGCCGGACCCATCTGATGGACGCCACGCCGGTCACGCTGGGCCAGGAGCTGTCCGGACACGCCCGGCAGGTGGAGCTGGGCGCCGAGCGGGTGCGCGCGGCCCTGGAGCGGGTCGCGGAGCTGCCGTTGGGCGGCACGGCCGTCGGCACGGGCCTGAATGCTCCCGAGGGCATGACCGAGGCGATGATCTCCCAGCTGCGCGAGCGGACCGGCGTGCAGGCCCTGCGCGAGGCCGAGAATCACTTCGAGGCGCAGGGCGCGCGCGACGCCCTCGTGGAGCTGTCCGGGGCCTGCAGGGTCGTCGCCGTCTCCCTGACGAAGGTCGCCAACGACCTGCGCTGGATGGGCTCCGGGCCGCGCACGGGCCTCGGGGAGCTGCGGCTTCCCGAGGTGCAGCCGGGCAGCTCGATCATGCCGGGCAAAGTCAATCCCGTCATCCCCGAGTCGGTGACGCAGGTCGCCGCCCAGGTGATCGGCAACGACGCCGCCGTCACGGTGGGCGGCCTGTCGGGCAACTTCGAGCTGAACGTCTACATCCCGCTGATCGCGCGCAACGTGCTGGAGTCGGTGCGGTTGCTGGCGCGGTCGGCGGACAACTTCGCCGCCCGGTGCGTCGAGGGGCTGTGGGCCGACGCCGAGCGGTGCCGCGAGCTGGTGGAGAAGGACCTGGCCATCGTCACGGCGCTGGTGCCGGCCATCGGCTACGACCGCTCGGCGGAGCTGTCCAAGCGGGCCATGGACGAGGACCGCCCCCTGCGGGAGGTCGTCAAGGAGTCCGGAGTGCTGTCCGACGACGAGGTCGACCGGGTGCTCGACGTCAAGCGCATGACCGAGGGCGGCGTCCTGTGACCCGGAGTGTGTCGACACCCTTGCGCATTCCGCGAGTCAGTCGACACGCCGCCGGCGGGCCAGGGCTCGGCGTACTTCCTCCGCCACGGCGGCCGGGCGCTCCACGACGTCCAGCCAGGTGTACCGGAGGGACAGCCACCCGGCTATGCCCAGGCGATTGAAGCGGGCGGCGTCGTTCCCGCGTTGCTCGGGGGTGGTGTGGAAGCGGAGCCCCTCCAACTCCACGACGAGGCGCTCCTCGGCGAAGAGGGCGTCGACCACGCCGATGAGGCCGCGCTCGTCGTGCAGGGCCGAGTTCCACGCCGGCGGCCGGACCCGGTGGGCTCGGAAGACGGCGGCCGCCCGACGCTCCAGCCAGGAGCGGAACTCGCCCTCCGACCCGGGGGCCGTCCAGCGCACCAGGTGGCCCACCCCGCGCCGCCCCGCGCGCAGCGCCCGCGCGCGTCGATGCAGCCAGGCCCGGCCGACGAGACGGGCGCAGATGGCGTCGTCCATCGCCGCGACGAGGGCGCTCCGGTTCAGCCGGCCCGCCAGGTCCACCAGGAGTCGGGCGGCACTCGTCGCCGGCACGCCGTCGGCGACCGTGACGTCACAGGGGTCCAGCCGTCGGGTCCGGTGCACGCAGACGCCGCGGAGCAACGGCAGCGAGCTACCGACCGCGCAGATCTCGAGCGGCTCCGGCGCCGCCACCCGCGACAGACCCAGAAGGCGGGCCGCGCTGGCGTGGGAGGCGGTGGCCGGCGGCCCGCACGCGAGCACCGCCGCCAGCAGCCGGGCACGCCAACTCGGCCGCACGCCGGCCAGTCGGTGCACACCCTGGTGCACCGGCAGCCACACGCCCGCCCGCAGCCTCCTGCTGACCCCGGCGTGGCTCAGCCCGGCCCGCAGGGCCTGGGCCGTGGTGATCAACCCGTGTTGTCGCTCGAAGTACCCGGTGAGCGACGTGGGCCCGGTCGGGGAGAACGGTACGGCCATCCGGCCATGCAACCGCTCCCGGCCCCGCCGACGCCGGCTGTGGCCCCCGCGCGTGTGGACAGCCCCGGAGTGTGTCGACTGGCTTTCGGATATCGACAGTCACCCGACACACTCCGGGTCAGGGTGGGGGGACGGCCAGCTCCTCGGCCCGATCGGGGGACGCCACCGCCTCACCGCCGAGCAGGCGCCCGAGCCGGGTGTGCAGCGTGGCGAGCAGGCTGTCCTTCCAGGCCGAGTGCGCGCCGGGGCCGGTCGCACGGGCGTCGGCCAGGCTCAGCAGGTACAGGCCGTCGAGGGTCTCCCGGTCGCCGACGGCGGCGCCGACCGTCGCGAGCTCGGCGGCGTCGTCCGGGTCGCGGCGGGTCGCCGCGTCCGGCAGCAGCAGGTGCAGCCCAACGTAGCGGGCGACTCGACCGGCGCAGCCCCGACCGAAGCCCATGTGGGCCACCCAGCGCCGGGCGACACGGGCGCCCACGCGGCTGTGGTCACCCGGCCACGCCTTGCCCACGTCGTGCAGCGCGGCGGCGAGCACGAGCGCGTCTGGGTCGGCCAACCCCTCCCACAACGCCGCGCGGCGCGCGCCGTCCGTCCCCGCGGCGAGGTCGGCGAGCTCGGCGACGGTCTCCAGCAGATGGGTGTCGAGGTCGAAGCGGTGCACCGGGTGGCGCTGCC
>JALYGZ010000269.1 GCA_030776845.1 Actinomycetota bacterium | reverse complement strand
GCTGCGGGTCGTCCAGTGGCAGGCGCACGGCCCGGTCGCCCATCGCGCCGGCCAGCGCCTGGCGCCGCTCGGAGCCGACGACGACCTCGACGCCCAGGCGCGTGGCGGCGCGCAGGAAGTCCCCGGCGCGGTAGGTGCCGGTGGGCAGCAGCAGCAGAACCCGGGACATGGGCCCTATCATGGCGTGAGCCGCCAGCAGAGGGACACCATGGCACAGCCCGACGCGCACGGGGGCCAGCAGGTGGTCGAGATCACCGAGCAGGCCTTGGACAAGGTGCGCCACATCCGCTCCCGCGACCCCGAGCCGCAGCGACTGGCCCTGCGCCTCGCCGTGACCGGCGTCCAGGACGGCGCGTACGCCTACGACATGTCGCTGCAGCTGCTCGACAGCGCCGCGCCCGGCGACGTCGTGCAGCGCCACGGCGACGTCGCCGTCATCGTCCCGGCCGACAGCGTGGACAAGCTGCGCGGGGCGCGGCTGTGGCTGGAGGGGGACGTCACCTACGGGGGCATCCGCCTGGAGAACCCCAACAGCCCCAGCCCGGCCGTGGGCAGCCGCCCGCCGGCGGACCTGTCCGGACCGGTCCCCCGGCGGGTCGCCGACGTGCTCGACCAGGTCATCAACCCGAGCATCGCCGCCCACGGGGGGCGCGCGGAGCTCGTCGCGATCGAGGACGGCACCGCCTACCTGCGGCTATCCGGGGGGTGCCAGGGGTGCGGCATGGCCAGCGTCACGCTGAGCCAGGGCATCGAGGTGGCGGTCCGCGAGGCCGTGCCCGAGGTCTCGCGGGTCGTGGACGTCACCGACCACGCCAGCGGGACGAACCCGTACTTCGAGCCGGCCAAGAAGTAGCGCCGGCCGGCGACCGGTCGGGTCCGGGAGGTCTCAGCCCGTGTTCTGCAGACCGGCGGCCACCCCGTTGACGGTCAGCTGCACGAGCTCCCGCATCCGGTCGACCCGGTCGCCGGTGTCCCGGTCGGGCGCGCGCAGCCGCTGCAGCCAGTGGGCCTGCAGGAACGACAACGCGTCGACGTAGGGGTTGCGCAGCCGCACCGCCCGGCGCAGCAGCTCGCGGGGCGCCAGCAGCCGGTCGTGGCCGGTGACGTCGAGCACGAGCCGGTGGGTCAGCTCGAACTCGTCCAGGATGCGCGCGGACAGGTCCGGGCGGTCCCCCATCGCCAGGTAGCGCTCGGCGATGAGCGGGTCGGCCTTGACCAGGCTCATCTCGGCGTTCTCCAGCAGCGAGGTGAAGAACGGCCACCGCCGGTACATGTCTCGCAGGGCGTCGAGACCGCCTTCCTCCCCGGCCGCCGCCTGCAGCCCGGTGCCCAGGCCGAACCAGCCGGGCAGGTTGCAGCGGCTCTGGGCCCAGGCGAACACCCACGGGATGGCCCGCAGCGACTCGAGCCCGCCATCCGAGCCGCGGCGCGACGGGCGGGAGCCGATCTGCAGCTCGCCGATCTCGCGCACCGGGGTCACCCGGGTGAAGAATCCCGCGAAGCCGTCGGCCTCGACGAGCCCGCGGAAAGCCGCCTCGCTGGCCTCGCTCATGCGCGCGACCAGGCCGGCCTGATGCCGGTCCAGGGGCGCGCGCGCCCGCTCGGCCGCCGGCGTCGACGCGAGGATGACCGCGTGGGTAACCTGCTCCAGGTGCCGGCGGGCCAGGGCCATGTCCCGGTAGCGGGCGTTGATGACCTCGCCCTGCTCGGTGACCTTGAAGCGCCCCGCGACCGAGCCGGGGGCCTGACCGCGCACCGCGCGGTTCGTGGGGCCGCCGCCGCGCCCGACGGCTCCCCCGCGCCCGTGGAACAGCGTCAGGGCGACGTCGTTGCGCCGCGCCCAGTCGGCCAGCGCGGCCTGCGCGTCGTACAGGGACAGGTTGGCGGCCAGGAAGCCGACCTCCTTGGCCGAGTCCGAGTAGCCGAGCATCACCTCGAGGCGGCGTCCCCCGGCGTCGAGCCGGGCGCGCTCGCCGGGCAGGGCGAACAGGTCGTCGAGCACGCGCGGGGCCTGCCGCAGCGCCGCGCGGGTCTCGAACAGGGGCACGACGTCAAGCTCCAGGCTGCCGTCGGGCACGGCCAGGCGGGCCAGGGCGCGCACCGCGAGGACGTCGGCGGCGCCGCGGGTGAAGCTGACGACGTAGCGGCGGCAGGCTGTCGGCCCGTAGCGGCGCTGCAGGTCGGCCATGGTG
>JALYGZ010000268.1 GCA_030776845.1 Actinomycetota bacterium | reverse complement strand
GCTCGTGGCCGAGCGGGCGCGCGAGCGCGGCGTCGAGGCGGTCGTCTTCGACCGTGGCGGCAACCGCTACCACGGCCGGGTGCGGGCGCTCGCGGAGGGCGCCCGGGAGGCCGGCCTGCGCCTGTAGGCGCGACGGCACGACGAACAGGAAGACGTGATGGCTGTTTCATCGGGCGGCGGGCGGCGGGGCCGCGGCCGCGGCCGGGATCGCGAGGAGGAGCGCAGCCCCTACGAGGAGCGCGTCGTCGCGATCAACCGCGTGGCCAAGGTCGTCAAGGGCGGCCGGCGCTTCTCGTTCACCGCGCTCGTCGTCGTGGGCGACCAGGCCGGCACGGTCGGGGTCGGCTACGGCAAGGCCAAGGAGGTGCCCGCGGCGATCCAGAAGGGCGTCGAGGAGGCCAAGAAGAACTTCTTCGTCGTCCCCATGATCGAGCGCACGATCGTCCACCCGGTGCTCGGCGAGGAGGGCGCCGGCAGGGTCATCCTCAAGCCGGCCGCTCCCGGGACCGGCGTCATCGCCGGCGGGCCGGTCCGGGCCGTGCTGGAGTGCGCCGGCATCAGCGACGTGCTCGCCAAGTCGCTGGGCACGGCCAACCCCATCAACGTGGTGCACGCGGCGGTCAGCGCCCTGCGGTCGCTGCGTGATCCCCTTGAGGTGACCCGCATGCGGGGCCTGGAGGCCCACGACGTCATGCCGCGCAAGATGCGCGAGAGCATGGAGGCCAAGGCGTGACCGACCTCCAGATCACCCAGGTGCGCAGTCTCATCGGCGCCAAGGACGCGCAGCGCCGGACCGTGCGAGCCCTGGGCCTGCGCCGGGTGCGCCACACCGTGTCCCAGCCCGACCGACCGGAGATCCGCGGCATGATCGCCAAGGTGGCCCACATGGTGGACGTCCGCTATCCGGGGTCGCCGGAGGTGCTCGAGGTCCAGCCGGGCCAGGAGCCCAAGGGGGAGGGCAACCCGGTCGCCGGCCCCAGCGTGGCCGACGAGGAGGCCGACGCGCTGCGGGCCGCCGAGTCCGAGGCCCTCGTCGAGTCCGGCGACGAGGAGGATCCACAGGAGGAGCCGACATGAAGCTGCACGAGCTGCGGCCCGCCCCCGGTGCCCGTCGCCCCCGCAGGCGCAAGGGCCGGGGCATCGCCGCGGGCAAGGGCAAGACGGCGGGCCGGGGCACCAAGGGCACCGGGGCGCGGGGACGGATGCCCGCCGGCTTCGAGGGCGGCCAGATGCCGTTGCAGCGGCGCCTGCCGAAGCTGCCCGGCTTCACGCCCCGCAACCGGATCGAGTACGCGACCGTCAACCTCGCCCGCCTGCAGCGCGCCTTCGCCGACGGCGACGAGGTCACCCCGCAGGTGCTGCGGGCCCGCGGCCTGGTCCGCCGCGGCGCCGCCCCGGTCAAGGTGCTCGGCACCGGCGAGCTGACCGTGCGGCTCGACGTCAGCGCCCACGCCTTCTCCCGGTCGGCGCGTCGCAAGATCGAGGCGGCCGACGGTCGGGCGCACCTCGCGCCGCGGCGCCCGGGCGCGTAGCGCGATGCTGCGGGCCTTCGCCAACGCCTTCAAGGTCCCCGACCTGCGGGGCAAGATCCTGTTCACGCTGGCGATCATCGCGGTCTACCGCTTCGGCTCCTTCGTGCCGATCCCCGGTGTGGACTACGAGGTGCTGCGTGCGGCGGTGGCCGAGGCCAGCGTCACGGGCGTGGCCGCGCTGGTGAACCTGTTCTCCGGCGGCGCGCTCACCCAGCTGGCGGTGTTCGCGCTGGGCATCATGCCGTACATCACCGCGAGCATCATCATGCAGCTGCTCACCGTGGTCATCCCGAAGCTGGAACAGCTGCAGAAGGAGGGCGAGACGGGGACCCGCAAGATCACCCAGTGGACCCGCTACCTCACGGTGGGACTGGCGGTGCTGCAGTCGTTCGGCCTGCTGACGATCATCCGCACCGGCGCCTCGCAGCTGTTCGGCCAGCCGGTCCCGGGGCTGATCCCCAACGACTCGCTGCCGTTGCTCGCGCTGATGGTGCTGACGCTCACGGCCGGGACCGCGTTCATCATGTGGCTCGGCGAGCTGATCACCCAGCGGGGCATCGGCAACGGCATGTCGCTGATCATCTTCTCGGCGATCATCGCCGAGATCCCCTCACAGGGGAACCAGATCCTGCAGAGCGAGGCCGGCACGGTCCTGCTGCCGTTCGTGTTCCTGATCGGGCTGCTGCTGATCGTCGGCGTCGTCTTCGTCGAGCAGGGCCAGCGGCGGATCCCGGTGCAGTACGCCAAGCGGCAGGTCGGCCGACGCATGTACGGCGGCAGCTCGACCTACATCCCGCTGAAGGTCAACCAGTCCGGGGTCATCCCGATCATCTTCGCCTCGTCGCTGCTGTACCTGCCGACCCTGGCGTCGACCGCGGTCGCCAGCCCGGGGTTCACGGACTTCATCAACCGCTACTTCGCCAACACGGGTCACCCCGTCTACGTCATGACGTACTTCGCCCTGGTGGTGTTCTTCGCCTACTTCTACACGGCCATCACGTTCAACCCGGTCGACGTGGCCGACAACATGAAGAAGTACGGGGGCTTCATTCCGGGCATCCGCCCCGGGCGGCCGACCGCCGAGCACCTGGACCGGGTGCTCACCCGCATCACCCTGCCCGGGTCGCTGTACCTGGCCACGCTGGCGATCCTGCCGCTGATCGTGTTCAGCATCGCCCGCATCCCCTTTCCGTTCGGGGGTGCCGCGCTGCTCATCGTGGTAGGTGTCGCCCTGGAGACGATGAAGCAGGTGGAGAGCCAGCTGATGCAGCGGCACTACGAGGGCTTCCTGCGCGGCTAGCCCACGGGCGCGCGCCGCGCGCGGGATGGAGGGGAGACGGTGCGACTGGTGCTGTTGGGCCCGCCGGGGGCGGGCAAGGGAACGCAGGCGGAGCGCCTGGCCCGGCGCTACGGCATCCCGCACGTGGCGACCGGGGACATCTTCCGGGAGAACGTCCGCAACGAGACGGAGCTGGGCCGCACGGCCGCGGAGTACATGGACCGCGGGGACCTGGTACCCGACGACGTCGTCATCGAGATGGTCACCGCCCGCCTGGCCGAGGACGACGCGGCGGAGGGCTTCCTGCTCGACGGCTTCCCGCGCACCGTGGGACAGGCCGAGGCGCTGGAGTCGGCCCTGACGGAGCGCGGCACGCCGCTGGACGGGGTGCTGAGCTTCTCCGTCACCGCCGAGGAGATCCACCGGCGCCTGGCGGGCCGGCGCGACGAGGAGGGCCGCTCGGACGACTCCGACGAGGCGATCGAGCAGCGCCTGAACGAGTACCGGGACAAGACCCAGCCGCTGGAGCGCTTCTACAGCGAGCGTGGGCTGCTGCACGAGATCGACGCGGTCGGCGACGTCGACGAGGTGTTCGAGCGGGCCACCGGCGTCATCGACGACCTGGCGAGGAGCCGCGCGTGATCGTGCGCAAGTCGGCGGCCGAGGTCGAGCGCATGGCCGTGGCCGGAAAGGTCGTCGCGGACCTGCACGAGGTGCTGCGCGAGTCGCTGCGCCCGGGCATGTCCACCGGCGACCTCGACGCCATCGCCGAGCGGGAGGTGCGCTCCCGCGGGGGCGTGCCGTCCTTCAAGGGCTACCGGGGCTTTCCGGCGACGCTGTGCGTGTCGGTCAACCACCAGATCGTCCACGGCATCCCTGCGCCGGACGTCGTGCTGCGCGAGGGCGACCTCGTCAAGATCGACGCCGGGGCCATCGTCGACGGCTACCACGGCGACTCGGCGGTCACCTGGATCGTCGGGGACGGCGACGCGCCGCCGGCCGTCCGCGACCTCGTCGAGCGGACCCGCGCGGCGCTGTGGAGCGGTCTGCGCCAGGCCCGGGCGGGGCGTCGCCTGACCGACATCTCCGCCGCGGTGGAGTCCCACGCGCTGGCGCACGGCTACGGCGTCGTGCGCGAGTACGTCGGCCACGGCATCGGCCGGGCCCTGCACGAGGATCCGCAGGTGCCCAACTACGGGCGCCCGGGCCGCGGGCCCAAGCTGTCGCCCGGACTCGTGCTCGCCATCGAGCCGATGTTCAACCTGGGGGGGCCCGAGACCCGGGTGCTGGACGACGGCTGGACGGTCGTCACCGCCGACGGGGAGCTGTCCTCGCACTGGGAGCACACCGTGGCGATCACCCCCGACGGCCCGTGGGTCCTCACGGCCCGCTCCGACGAGCCGGCCTGGCCGTCGGTGGACGACCCCCCGGCGCGGGGCGGCGTGGCGCCCCGCGTGGACGCCCCGGGACGGCGGTGATAGCGTGGGGCCGACGGCCTCGTAGCGTCACCCATCGTGGTGCGCCACCGGGGTCTTCCCTGCTGCCCGACTCCCCGACTCTTCCCGCGAGCGGATCCTGCGCGTGCGGCGGCGTCACACGACGTCCCGGGCGGCGACCGGAGACGTCTGGTGGGCACGAGGCGAGACCTATGAAAGTCCAGCCGTCCGTCAAGAGGATCTGCGAGAAGTGCCGCATCATCCGCCGCCACGGCCGGGTGAGGGTGATCTGCAGCAATCCCCGGCACAAGCAGCGGCAGGGCTAGCCGCCGGCTCGCGCCGGCTGACCACCGGAAGGAAGCAACAGGCATGGCACGGATCGCCGGCGTCGACCTGCCCCGCGACAAGCGCGTGGAGATCGGGCTGACCTACATCTACGGCATGGGCAGGACCCGCTCGCGGCAGACGCTGATCGGGGCCGGCGTGCACCCGTCGGTCCGGGTCCGCGAACTGAGCGACGACGACGTCCGCCGGTTGCGCGACTGGATCGACGGCCACTTCAAGGTGGAGGGCGACCTCCGCCGCGAGGTGGCGCAGGACATCAAGCGCAAGGTGGAGATCGGCAGCTACCAGGGCATTCGCCACCGCCGCGGGCTGCCGGTGCGCGGACAGCGCACGCACACCAATGCCCGCACCCGCAAGGGCCCGCGCCGCACGGTCGGGGGCCTGAAGAAGAAGGTCCGCAAGCACTGACCCGGGAGGGACCGGGTGTGTGGGGTCGCTGATCGCGCGGCGATAGGAAAGACACCGGATGGCACAGCAGCGAAAGCAGGCCCAGGCGCGGGCCCGTGCGCGAGGCCGCAAGAAGGAGCGCCGCCAGGTCGCCTACGGGCAGGCTCACATCAAGAGCTCGTTCAACAACACGATCGTCACGATCACCGACCCCCAGGGCAACGTGCTGGCGTGGGCGTCGTCGGGCAACGCGGGGTTCCGCGGCAGCCGCAAGTCCACGCCCTTCGCCGCCCAGCTCGCCGCCGAGCAGGCGGCCCGCCGTGCCGCCGAGCACGGGGTGCGCAAGATCGACGTGTTGGTGCGGGGACCGGGCTCGGGCCGGGAGACCGCCATCCGCTCCCTGGCCGCGTCGGGCCTGGAGGTCGCCGCCATCAGGGACGTGACGCCCATCCCCCACAACGGCTGCCGTCCACCCAAGCGCCGCCGCGTCTGACGGCGCCGTCGACACGACAGGACACCCATCGAATGGCCCGCTACACCGGAGCTGACTGCAAGCTGTGCCGCCGCGAGCGGCAGAAGCTGTACCTCAAGGGCACCCGCTGCGAGGGGCCCAAGTGCGCGATCGAGAAGCGTCCCTACCCGCCCGGGGAGCACGGGCGGGGGCGCATCCGCGAGAGCGAGTACCTGCTGCAGCTGCGCGAGAAGCAGAAGGCCCGGCGCATCTACGGGGTCCTGGAGCGGCAGTTCCGCAACTACTACCACCAGGCCTCGGGACAGCGGGGACTGACCGGCGAGAACCTACTGCGGCTGCTCGAGCTGCGCCTGGACAACGTCGTGTACCGGGGCGGTCTCGCGCGCTCCCGGGACGAGGCGCGGCAGATGGTCCGCCACCGCCACGTGCTGGTCAACGGGCGCCCGGTGAACATCCCGTCCTACCGGACGCGGGTCGGTGACACCGTCGCCATCCGGGAGCGCGCGCGGGACATGGTGCCCGTGCTCGGCGCCCTGGAGATCATCGACAGCAGGACCATCCCGCCCTGGCTGTCCACCGACCGCGACGCGCGGGCCATCAGCGTGCTCGACACGCCCGAGCGTCGCCACATCGACGTCCCCGTCCAGGAGCAGCTCATCGTGGAGCTGTACTCGAAGTAGCCGGGGCCTCGCCAGCCCCGACCCGCCGAGCATCGAGGAGGCGAAAGCGCGCAGTGCTGATCGTCCAACGACCCACAATCTCAGAGAACGTCCTCGTGGAGGGCCTGCGCAGCGAGTTCAGCATCGAGCCGCTCGAGCCCGGGTTCGGCTACACGCTGGGCAACAGCCTGCGCCGGACCCTGCTGTCCTCGATCCCGGGCGCCGCCGTCAGCGGCGTGCGCATCGAGGGCGTCCTGCACGAGTTCAGCTCCATCGAGGGCGTCAAGGAGGACGTCACCGACATCATCCTCAACGTCAAGGAACTGGTGCTGCGCTGCCACAGCGAGGAGCCGGTCGAGATCTTCCTCGGCGGCGAGGGCCCCGGGGAGATCAACGCCGACTTCATCACCGCGCCCGCTGAGGTCGAGGTCCTCAACCGGGACCTGCACATCGCCACGCTGAACCGCCGCGGCCGGCTGGAGATGTACCTGACCGTGGAGCAGGGTCGCGGTTACGTGTCGGCCGAGCGCAACAAGCGCCCCGGCCAGCCCATCGGCGTGATCCCCATCGACTCGATCTACTCGCCGGTCCGGCGCGTCACCTACCGGGTGGAGCCGACCCGCGTCGAGCAGATGACCAACTACGACCGGCTCATCCTCGACATTGAGTCCAACGGCGCCGTCAGCCCGGCGGAGGCGCTGGCCAGCGCCGGCGGCACGCTTCGCGACCTGTTCGGCCTGATCAGGGACTTCGAGGAGTCCGGGCCCGGCGGCCTGTCGATCGGTGACGACACCGCAGGGGCGGCCGCGACGTCGCCCGACATGATGCTGCCCATCGAGGACATGGACCTGTCGGTCCGCTCCTACAACTGCCTCAAGCGCGAGGGCGTGCACACCGTCGGGGAGCTGGTGCAGAAGAGCGAGCAGGACCTGCTCGACATCCGCAACTTCGGACAGAAGTCGATCGAAGAGGTGAAGCAGAAGCTCACCGAGATGGGCCTGGGCCTGGCCGACTACGGCTACTCGGCCTGAGCGCCTTACCGGGCTCCGTCGGCTCTCCGGCTCCGTAGGGCGGCGAGGGCGCCCTTTCCCCTCCGGAGGCGAGGGCCCTTCAGCCTCCTCCGTGGAAGGGCGCCACGCCGGTCGATTTCCACTCCGGCACGCAAGAAGAGGAAGAGGGATGCCGCAGCCGAAGAAGGCCGCACGCTTTGGCGGGTCGCCGGCGCATCACCGGATGATCCTGGCCAACCTCGCCACGGAGCTGATCCGCCACGGCCGGATCCGCACGACCCAGGCCAAGGCGAAGGCCGTGCAGCCGGTGGCCGAGCGGATGATCACCTTCGGCAAGCGGGGTGACCTGGCCAGCCGCCGGCGCGTGCTGCGGGTCATCCGCGACCGCGACGTCGTCCACAAGCTGTTCACCGATGTGGGACCGGCGTTCGCCGAGCGCGACGGGGGCTACACCCGTGTGCTGAAGCTGGGGCCCCGCAAGGGCGACGGGGCGCGCATGGCGCTCGTGGAGCTCGTCAGCGG
>JALYGZ010000267.1 GCA_030776845.1 Actinomycetota bacterium | reverse complement strand
GGGTGTCGCTCCGCGAGCACGCGGTCGTCCCCGCCGCGGCGGACGCGCCGGCGCTGCCCGGCGTGGCCGAGGACGCGGTCGGCCCGCGCGCCGTGCGCTCGCTGGTGCGGCGCGGCCTGGAGGACGGACGGCAGCTGCGCCTGTGGTACTTCGCGTCCTCGCGTGGTGGCGCCGCCACCGACCGCGTCGTCGACCCGTGGGCGTTCGACGGCGACCTGCTGCGCGGTTACTGCCACCTGCGGACCGGCGAGCGCACGTTCGCCGTGGACCGCATCGGCCACGCCCGGCTGCTGCCCGACCCCGTCGACCATCCCGGCCCCCCGGCCCCCGCCTGACCGCCTGGGTCGGCCCGGCTGCCGCCCCGCATGGGGCGGGGGCGGCCGGTACACTCGCACGCTCCCCAACCGTACCGAGGACCCGGCATGTTCGACGCGCTCTCCGACCGGCTCGAGACCGTCATCCAGGGCCTGCGGGGCCGTGGCCGGCTGTCGCAGGAGCAGGTCGACGCGGCCTTGCGCGAGATCCGGTTGGCCCTGCTCGAGGCCGACGTCAACTTCCGGGTTGTGCGCTCGTTCGTCTCGCGGGTCCGGGAGCGGGCGGTCGGTGCGGAGGTCGGCGAGGCGCTCGACCCCGGCCAGCAGGTCGTGAAGATCGTGCACTCCGAGCTCGTGCGCATCCTCGGCCAGATGTCGGCCTCCCTGGAGCTGGGCAGCCGGTCGCCGGCGGTCGTGCTGCTGGCCGGCCTGCAGGGCTCCGGGAAGACGACCGCGGCCGGCAAGCTCGCCAGGCTGCTGCGCGCGCGCGGCCGGCAGCCGCTGCTCGTGGCGTGCGACCTGCAGCGCCCCGCCGCCGTCCGCCAGCTGCAGGTGCTGGGCGAGCAGGCGGGCGTGCCCGTGTACGCGCCGGCGCTCTCGGGCGACCCGGTCCCCGTCGCGCGCGACGCGCTCGCCGAGGCGCGCCGTCTCGCAGCCGGGGTGGTCATCGTGGACACCGCCGGCCGCACGAACGTCGACGAGGAGATGATGCGCCAGGCCACGCGCATCAAGGAGGCGGTCGACCCGGCCGAGACGCTGTTCGTCGTCGACGCGATGATCGGCCAGGAGGCCGTCACCGTGGCCAAGGCCTTCCAGGAGACCGTCGACTTCACGGGCGTCGTGCTGTCCAAGCTCGACGGCGACGCGCGTGGCGGTGCGGCGCTGTCCGTCGCCGAGGTCACCGGCCGGCCGATCAAGTTCGCGTCCGTGGGGGAGAAGCTCGAGGAGTTCGAGCCGTTCCACCCCGACCGCATGGCCGGCCGGATCCTGGGGATGGGCGACGTCCTCACCCTCATCGAGAAGGCCGAGGAGGTCTACACCGAGCAGCAGGCGTCCGACATGCAGGACAAGCTGCTGAAGGCCGAGTTCACCCTCGAGGACTTCCTGACCCAGATGCAGCAGATGCGCCGCATGGGCCCGCTGCAGAGCATCCTCGGCATGCTCCCCGGGGTGGGTCGCCAGCTGCGCGACGTGGACCTCGACGACGGCCAGCTGAAGCGCGTCGAGGCGATGATCCAGTCCATGACGCCGGCGGAGCGTCGCAACCCGAAGGTGCTGGGCGGCAAGCGCAAGAAGCGCGTCGCCGCCGGCTCGGGGCGCTCCGCGCAGGAGGTCAACGAGCTGCTGCGCAGCTTCGACCAGATGCGGCGCATGATGCGCCAGCTCGGTGGCGGCTCCGGTGCCCAGGGGATGCGGGCCATGCGGGAGTTCAGCCGCGCGCAGGAGGGGGGTGGACTCGACCTGGCCGCGATGGGCGCGGGTCTGCCCGCCGCCGGGCCGGTGTCGGCCCCGGGGAGCGCGCGCAGCAGGCAGGCCCCGAAGCGCAAGAAGAAGCGCAAGAAGCCCAAGCGTTGACACCGGCGCCCGCGGCCGGCCGGGGCCGCCAGCATGTATGCTCCGGCCCCCGGGGCTCCACGTCGCGACGGGTCCGTCGAGCGCCCCGGAGCGGCCGGACCGCGGACTCGTCCACGTACCGATGGCACGCGGGGACGCTCCGGCGTCGAAAGGCAAGCAGGAACATGGCCGTCAAGATGCGCCTCAGGCGCGAGGGTAAGAAGAAGCAGCCGTTCTACCGGGTCGTCGTCGCCGACGCGCGCTCGCCGCGCGACGGGCGGTTCATCGAGGACATCGGCTTCTACCAGCCGCTCAGCGAGCCCTCGGGTGTCCGCATCGACCGCGACCGGGCCCTTTACTGGCTGCGCCACGGCGTGCAGCCCACCGACCAGGTCATGCACCTGCTGCGCATCGAGGGCATCTGGCAGGAGCACCGGCCGGACGACGCGGTCACGGCCTAGATGGGCGCGGAGGAGGCGAGCGGCGTGATGACGACCGAGGTGCTGACCTACATCGCCAAGGCCCTGGTCGATCATCCCGAGGACGTGGCGGTGGAGCCCGTCGAGGACGACGGCGAGACGGTGCTGGAGCTGCGCGTCCATCCCGACGACATGGGCAAGGTCATCGGCAAGCGGGGACGAACCGCCAAGGCGATCCGGGCCATGGTCAAGGCGGCGGCCACCCGGGAGGGGTCGGCCGCCACCGTCGAGATCGTCGAGTAGCGGCGCGCCGCCCGTGCCCGACCGGGCCGCCGACACGCGACCGGGGGCTCGGCCCCGCCGCGACCGAGCGGTCGCCGGGACCGTGGGCAGGGCCGTCGGGCTCCGCGGCGAGGTGTATGTGATCGGCGACCCCGACGTGGCCGACGACTTCACCGCCGGCGCGGTGTACGAGCCGGCTGAGCCGCTCGCCGGCCACGACCGCCTGGTCGTCGCCACCAGCCGGGTCCACTCGGGGCGCCGCGTCGTGCGCTTCGTTGGGGTGGACACCCGGGATGCGGCCGAGGCGCTGCGGGACGCGACGCTGACCGTCCCCCGCGACGAGGTGGAGCTGGACGAGGGCGCGTTCTGGGTCGACGACCTGCTCGGCCGCGAGGTCGTCGACGCCGACGGCGGGCCCCTGGGCGTGCTCGAGGCGGTGCTGCCCGGCGCCGCGCACGACTACCTCGTCGTCGCCCGGCCCGACGGCGGCGAGGTGCTCGTCCCGGCGGTCCCCGAGCTCGTCGAGCCGGGCCGCGACCGGGTAGTGGTCCGACCCCCGCCGGGGCTGTTCGACGAGGGCTGAGCGGCCGTGCGCCTCGACGTGGTGACGATCTTCCCGGACTACTTCCGCGGCCCGTTCGACGTGTCGCTGCTGGGCCGGGCCCGCCGGTCGGGCCTGCTGGACTTGCGCGTGCATGACCTTCGCCGGTGGGCCACCGGGCGCCGGCGCGCGGTGGATGACGCACCGTACGGGGGCGGCCCCGGCATGGTCATGGCGCCCGCCCCGTTCTTCGACGCCGCCGAGGAGCTGTACGGCGCCGTGGCGGCCCGTCCCAGGACCGTCCTGCTGACCCCCCGCGGTCGCCCCCTGCGCCAGCCCCTGGTGCGGGAGCTGGCCGGCGAGCCCGGCCTGCTTGTGCTGTGCGGGCGCTACGAGGGCATCGACGAGCGGGTGCATGAGGCGTTGGCCACCGACGAGGTGTCCGTGGGCGACTACGTCCTGGCGGGCGGCGAGGCGGCGGCGTGCGTGCTGGTCGAGGCCGTCACCCGGCTGCTCCCCGGGGTTCTGGGCAACGCCGAGAGCGTCGTGGAGGAGTCGTTCAGCGGCGCGCGGCTGGAGTACCCGCACTACACCCGTCCGGCCATCTATCGCGGCATGGTGGTGCCGGAGGTCGTCCGCTCCGGCGACCACGCGCGGGTCGCGGCCTGGCGACGGGCACGCGCGTCGGCCATCACCCGCGAGCGCCGCCCGGGCCTGGTGGCCGGCGAGCCGGGCGAGGAGGGCGATTGACCCTCGGACGGCCGCGTGGCTATCCTGGCTGCTCGGCACTCGCCGGCGTGGGACCCATGTCCTCGCCCGCCGCGACGGCGTGCGCCCTCGAACCGACGCCCGCCGCTGTCCCGCCGGGAGGCCGTGCCCCGATGAAACCCACCGATCTGGTCGACATCGAGCACCTGCGGGACGACGTGCCGGACTTCCGCCCCGGCGACACCGTGCGCGTCCACGTGAGGGTGACCGAGGGCAACCGCTCCCGGGTGCAGGTCTTCGAGGGCGTCGTCATCGCCCGCAGGAACGGCGGAGTGCGCGAGACCTTCACCGTGCGCAAGATCAGCTTCAACGGCGTCGGCGTCGAGCGCACCTTCCCCGTGCACGCGCCGATCATCGACCACATCCAGGTCACGCGACGCGGGCGGGTGCGCAGGGCCAAGCTGTACTACCTGCGCGACCGGGTGGGCAGGAAGGCGCGGATCAAGGAGCGCCGCGCGACGACGGGCGCCTGAGGGCCCGACCGGTTTGCCCGAGACGCGACCCGGCCCGACCCCTGCCGGCGAGACGGGTGTGAGGACCGACGAGACCACGGCCCCCCCCGACCCGGCGCCGGCCCCCCGCCCGGGCGGCACGCTGCGCGAGCTGCCGGTGCTCGTCGTCGTGGCCTTCGTCGTCGCGCTGCTCGTCAAGAGCTTCCTGCTGCAGGCCTTCTACATCCCGTCGTCGTCGATGCGACCCACCCTGCGGATCGGCGACCGGGTCCTGGTCAACAAGGTCATCTACCACCTGAGCGAGCCCGCCCGGGGGGACATCGTCGTGTTCACCGCCCCGGACGGCACGGGAGGGTCCGCGGACGACGAGGGCCTGCTGGACCGGGTGATGCGCACGCTCGCCTCCGGCCTGGGCGCCCCCGCCCCCGGCGAGCAGGACTTCATCAAGCGGGTGATGGGCCTTCCCGGCGAGCGCGTCGAGGTCCGCGACGGCGTCCTGCTCGTCGACGGCCGTCGCATCCGCGAGGCCCCCGCCAGGCGCGGCGGGTACCTGGCCGCGCGCGACTCCTCGGACTTCGGGCCCGAGGTCGTGCCGCCGGGGGAGTACTTCATGCTGGGTGACAACCGCCCCAACTCTGCGGACAGCCGCTACGCCCTCGGCACGATCGACGAGGAGCAGCTCATCGGCCAGGCCTTTGTCGTCATCTGGCCCCTGCCCGACTTTCAACTCCTGGGCCTGGGCCCGTCCCGTCTAGTATCCGCCCGATGAGCGCGGAGGACCTCGAGCGCTACGAGACCGAGATGGAGCTGCGGCTCTACCGCGAGTACCGCGACGTGGTCGCCATGTTCACCTTCAGCGTCGAGACCGACCGGCGCTTCTACCTGGCCAACGAGGTCGACGTGACCCCCCACGGTGACGAGGGGGGCACGTGGTTGGAGGTCCGCCTGGCCGACGCGTGGGTGTGGGACATGCACCGGCCGGCGCGATTCGTGCCCGACGTCCGCG
Source organism: Actinomycetota bacterium (assembly GCA_030776845.1). GTDB lineage: Bacteria > Actinomycetota > Nitriliruptoria > Euzebyales > Egibacteraceae > JAHWKQ01. Next base: position 1,022 of record JALYGZ010000267.1, on the reverse strand, counting down.
TGCTCACCTTCCACGACGTCAACGTCGAGCGGCTGGGGGGCGACGAGCCGGGGACGCCCCCGTTCCTCCAGCGGCGGGAGGGCTAGCGGTGGGCTTCAACGCGACCCGCCGCTACCGGGACGCCAGGAGCCGCGACGTGGCGCTGCTCGTCCTCGCCGTGCTCGTCGTGGGCGCCCTGCTGGCGTGGGCGGCCGGCCTGCTGTGACCCGGGCCGCGCGGCCGTTGTCCACAGCCTGAGCGGGACGACGGCGGGGACGCCGGGGGCGCGCTTTCTACGGTGCGCCCATGGCACATGCCAGGACGCGGCTCGGCCGCACCGGGGAGACGCTGGCCGCACGCCACCTGCAGGCCCGCGGATGGCGGATCGTGGCCCGCAACTGGCGCTGCGCGACACGCGACTTGCGTGGCGAGGTCGACATCATCGCCTGGGACGGCGCCACGCTGGTGTTCTGCGAGGTCAAGACGCGCCGCGGCGCGGCGGCCGGTGGCCCCTTCGCCGCCGTCACCCCGCGCAAGCTCGCCCGACTGCGGCGCCTCGCGGCCAACTACCTGGCCACCCAGGGCGTCCGGGCCCGGGTGCGCTTCGACGTGGTCGGTGTCCAGCTGCCGGCCTGCGGGGGGCCGGAGCGCGTGCGGCACCTGCCGGGCGTCCTGTAGGTGGTCGCCACCGCGCGCAGTGTCGCCGTGGTGGGCCTGCGGGCCGTGACCGTGGCCGTCGAGGCCCACGTCGGGGCCGGCCTGCCCGGCTTCCACGTCATCGGCTCGTCGGGCTCGGCGGCCCGTGAGTCGGCCGACCGGGTCCGCACGGCGCTGGCCTCGCTGGGCGTCTTCCTGCCCTCGCGCAAGGTACTGGTCTCCCTGGCCCCCGACGACGTGCCGAAGGCGGGCGCGCGCTTCGACCTGGCGATGGCCGCGGCCGTCCTCGCCGAGCTGGGCCGCGTGGGCGGGCGGGCCCTCGACGGCTGCGCCCTACTGGGCGAGCTGGCGCTGGACGGCGCCGTGCGGCCGGTCCCCGGCACCCT
>JALYGZ010000266.1 GCA_030776845.1 Actinomycetota bacterium | reverse complement strand
GTCGGGGTCGATCCAGCCCGGGCCGTCGAGCTCGTCCGGGCCGGTGCGGACCTCGCCGCACAGGGCCCGGACCGCGTCCAGCGCGTCGTCGGCGGTGGCGGTCCGCCAGTCCGACAGCCCGAAGTGGTAGTCGTCGTCGCCGGCGGCCAGCTTGGCGCAGTTCTGGACCGTGGACCGCGGGCTCGTGGCCACGCGCCCGGCCAGACCCGAGGCGACCAGGTGGCGGCGCAGCGCGCCGGTCTCCTCCCGGGTGGCCGCCGGGGCGTTGCGGCGCTGCTGGCGCCTCACGACAGGCGGTCGAGCAGGCCGAACGCCTCCCGCTTCAGCGACTCCACGCCGGCGCGCGCGTCGCGGCGCACGGACGCCAGCCGCTCGGGCGCCATCTGCACCGGCCCGTCGTGGAAGACGGCCGGCGGGCGCTGGCCGACGGCCTCCTCCGCCTCACGCAGCCAGTCCCAGGGCACCTCCCCGGGCAGCGACTGGCCGCTGAGCTCCGCGAAGTAGATGGTCCAGGCGCGCGGCACAACCGAGGCGATCTGGTAGCCGCCGCCTCCGGTCGCCACCCAGCGGCCGCCGGCGTGGGTGTGGGCCAGCCCGTGCAGCCGGGCCGCGATGCGCTCGTAGTCATCGGTGACCAGCGCCAGGTGGGCCAGGGGATCGGTGGCGTGCGTGTCGCAGCCCAACTGGGTCACGAGCACGTCGGGCCCGAACGCGTCCAGCGCCGGGGGCACGACGGCGTCGAAGGCCTCCAGCCAGACCTCACCGGAGGTCACCGGCGGCAGCGCCACGTTCAGCGAGGTCCCCCGGGCCTCCCCGGCGCCCACCTCGTCGGCGAACCCGGTGCCGGGGAACAGGTAGCGCCCGGACTCGTGCAGGCTGACCGTGAGCACCCGCGGGTCGTCGTAGAACAGCGCCTGCACCCCGTCGCCGTGGTGGGTGTCGACGTCGACGTAGCCGACCCGGCGGGCCCCGTGACGCAGCAGCCAGTCGATCGCGAACGCCGGGTCGTTGTAGACACAGAAGCCCGAGGCCCGGCCGGGCATGGCGTGGTGCAGCCCGCCTGCCGGGTTGAACGCGTGGGTGACGGTGCCCTCCCAGGCGGCCTTGGCAGCCGCGACCGACGCGCCACAGACCTCCAGCGACGCCTCGTGCATGCCGGCGAACACGGGGTTGTCGCCAAGGCCCAGGCCGAAGCGCATGTCGCCGACCGGGTCGGGATCGCGGGACTGGCGCCGCACGGCGTCGACGTACTCGCCGGTGTGCAGTCGGGTGACGTCGTCGTCGCCGAAGGGCTCGGGCGGCAGCGTGAGCACGTGCCCCGGCCCGGTGAAGCCGCAGGCCTCGATGAGCGTGACGGTCAGCTCCACGCGGATCGGCTTAAGCGGGTGCGCCGGGCCGAAGTCGTACGCCAGACGCTGACCGGAGCGCCAGATCAACGCGGTCGCCCGCTCTCCCCCGCCGTCCCTCATGGGTTCTCAGCCTACTCGTAGTGCAGCGCGACCACGGGATCGAGCCGGCCCGCCCGCCGCGCGGGGAAGACCCCGAAGACGACGCCCACCAGCAGGCTCGTGCCGAACGCCAGCGCGATGCTCCAGCCGGTGACCGTCGCCGGAAGGGGGGTGAGCCGCTCGGCGGCCCGGGCCAGGCCGACCCCGGCGCCGATCCCCAGCACGCCGCCGGCGCCGCAGAGCACCACGGCCTCGACGAGGAACTGGCGGGTGATGTCCCGGCGGCGCGCCCCCAGCGCCTTGCGCAGCCCCACCTCGCGGGTCCGCTCGGAGACGCTGACGAGCATGATGTTGCTCACACCGATGCCGCCGACGAGCAGGCTGATGCCGGCGATGGCGGCCAGCACGCCGGTCAGGGTGGACAGGATCTCCCCGGCGACGCCGAGGATCTCCTCCTGGCTGAGGATGCTGAAGTCGCCGGGCTCCAGCGACACGCGCAGCTGCGAGGCGATCTCACGGCGCACGTCGTCCAGCGCCCCGGCCTCGGCGACCTCCACGAAGACGGTGTCCACCCGCAGCGTGCCGAACAGCCGCTGCGCGGCGGTGACCGGCACCAGGACCTGCGCGTCGCGGTCCACGCCCAGCGTGGCCCCCAGACGCCCCACGACCCCGATGACGCGGAAGCGCAGCCCGCCGATGGTCACCGTCCGGCCGATGGGGTCGCGGGCCCCGAACAGCCCGGTGGCGGCGCTGGACCCCAGCACGGCCACGCGGCTGCCGATGGCGACGTCGGACTCGGTGACGAACTCACCGCGCACGACCCGGCGGTTGAGCACCTCGTCGAACGTGTCGGTGACGCCCAGCACGCTGGCGAAGGCCGACACGCCGTCGGCGGAGACCGTCTCGCCGCTGACGAGGTTCGCGCTGACCCGGGCGCGCCCGTGCAGTCGGCGCTCGAGGTCGCCGACCGTATCGAGCGTGAACTTGCTGACCGTCGGGGCCTGCCCGAACTCGAACCCGCCGGGCGCCACGATGAGCAGGTTCGAGCCGAGGTCCTCGATGCCGGCGCTGACCTCGTCGCGTGCGCCCGCGCCGATCGCGACCAGCAGCACCACCGACATGACGCCGATGACCACCCCCAGGACGGTCAGCGACGACCGCAGGCGGTTCGCGGCGATCGCGCCGAGGGCGACCTTGAAGGCCTCGGCGACGCTCACGCCGGGCCGCCGTCCAGCAGGCCGTCGCGGACGTGGACGCGCCGGGGCGTGACCGCGGCGACCTCGGGGTCGTGCGTGATCACCACGACCGCCACGCCCCGCTCGGCGTTCAGCGCCCGCAGGATGGCCAGCACCTCCTCGCCGGTGGCGGTGTCGAGGTTGCCGGTCGGCTCGTCGGCCAGCAGCAGGCGGGGGTCGGTGACCAGCGCGCGGGCGATGGCCACCCGCTGCTGCTCACCGCCGGACAGCTGCGCGGGCCGGTGCCGCAGGC
>JALYGZ010000265.1 GCA_030776845.1 Actinomycetota bacterium | reverse complement strand
CGACGGTGCCAGGCGACTCGCCGTTGGTGACCGTCTGTGGTCGGTGTTCCTGCTGCGGCTGCAGACCGCGCTACCCGACGCCGGGTGGGTGCCCGCCACAACGGTGACCAGGCACCTGCGCATGCGCAAGGCCGCCGCGGAGATCGACGCGCTGCGCCGCGCCGCTCAGGCGATCGACCGGGTCCACCAGCAGGTGCCGCCGCTGCTGCGCCCGGGTCGCACCGAAGCCGAGGTCGGCCATGACATCGCCGAGTTGATCGTGAGCGAGGGCCACACCGCGGTGAACTTCGTCATCGTCGGCTCGGGCCCCAACGGAGCGTCGCCACACCATGAAACGGGAAGCCGTGTCATCGCCGACGGCGACAGCGTCGTCGTCGACATCGGCGGCACGCTGGACGGCTACTGCTCGGACTGCACGCGCGACTACGTCATCGGCAACCCGCCACAGGGCTATAGCCAGGCGCATGCGTCGCTGGAGGAAGCGCACAAGGCGGCGTGCGACGCCGTGCGCCCAGGCGTCACCGCGGAGGCGGTCGACGCCGCCGCGCGTGACGTCCTCACCGCCGCCGGCTACGGCGAGCGGTTCATCCACCGCACCGGCCACGGCATCGGCCTGGAGGAGCACGAGGAGCCCTACATCGTCGCGGGCAACGACCTCGCCCTGGAGCCGGGCATGACCTTCTCGGTGGAGCCGGGCGTGTACCTGCCGGCCCGGTTCGGCCAGCGCATCGAGGACATCGTGGTCGTCACCGACGGCGGGGGGGAGCGGCTGAACACCCTGGACCGGGCGCCCGTCACCGTCGGCTGACGACGTGGCCGCCCTCACCACCGACCAGCGTGACCTGCTGGACCTGGTGCGGGCCTACGCCGGGGACAGGCTCGCGCCGCGCGCCTCCGCCGACGAGCGCGCGGGCGCCTTCCCGCGGGACCTGCTGGACGAGCTGGCGTCCATGGACCTCATGGGGCTGCCGTTCGCCGAGGAGCTGGGCGGGTCGGGACAGCCCTACGATGTGTACCTGCGCGTGGTCGAGGAGGTGGCCCGCGCGTTCCTGTCGGTCGGGCTGAGCCTGTCGGTGCACACGCTGTCGACGTGGGGCGTGGTCACCCACGCGCCGGCGTCGCTGCGCGACCGGGTCGCCCACCGCATGACGGCGGGGGAGTGGCTCGGGGCCTACTCGCTGTCGGAGCCGGGGAGCGGCTCGGACGCGGCGGCGCTGTCCACCCGGGCGGTCCGCGACGGTGACGCCTACGTCGTCAACGGCACGAAGGCCTGGGTGACCCACGGCGGTGAGGCCGACTTCTACCTGCTGGTGTGCCGCACCGGGGAGCACCGCACCCGGGGGGTGAGCGCCCTGTACGTCCCCGCCGACACGCCGGGGCTGTCCTTCGCGCCGCCCGAGCGCAAGATGGGGCTGCGCAGCTCCCCGACGCGACAGGTCCGCTACGACGAGGCGCGGGTGCCCGCCGGTCACCTGCTGGGACGGGAGGGGGAGGGCCTCGGGCTGGCGCTGCGGGCCCTGGACCGCGGCCGGCTCGGGATCGCCGCCTGTGCCGTGGGGCTGGCCCAGTGCGCGCTGGACCACGCCGTGGCCTACGCCCGGGGGCGCGAGCAGTTCGGACGACCGATCGGCGACTTCCAAGGCGTGGGCTTCATGCTGGCCGACATGGCCACGAAAGTCGCCGCCGCCCGGGCCCTGTACCTGGAGGCGGCCACGCGCCGCGACGCGGGGGACGAGTACCGGCCGATGGCGGCGATGGCCAAGCTGTTCGCCACCGACACCGCGATGGCCGTCACCGTCGACGCGGTGCAAGTGTTCGGCGGCTACGGCTACGTGACCGACTATCCCATGGAGCGGCTGATGCGCGAGGCCAAGGCCCTGCAGATCGTCGAGGGCACCAACCAGATCCAGCGCCTGGTCGTCTCCCGCGGGCTGCTCGGCAATGGCCCGGCGACCGCAGGGGCGTGAGCGGCGCGTCGTCCGCCGGGCGCTCACGGCGGGCGCCGTCACGTGGGTGGGGGTGGCGGTGACGCTGGTGGCCCTCGGCGAC
>JALYGZ010000264.1 GCA_030776845.1 Actinomycetota bacterium | reverse complement strand
GTCGATACCGGCGGACGGCTGGTGGCCATGGTCCAGGACCGTGACTCGGCCGCCCGCCCGCTGGCCGTCTTCGCCCCCGCCGAGTGGAATGGCTGAGCCCGGACCCCGCCGCCCGCCACCGGCCCGTCCGGACGTGGCGCCGGTCGTGAGCGGCACCGAGGGCGTGGCGCCGGCGCCCTCGGTCGTGGTGATCGGCTTCTTCGACGGTGTCCACCTGGGCCACCGCGCCATCATCGAGCGGGCCGTGGGCGCGGCCGCGGAGCGTGGGATCCGCAGCGTCGTCGTGACCTTCGACCGCCACCCGATGGAGGTGGTCAGGCCCGGCAGCCAGCCACGACTGCTGATGACGCTGGCCCGCCGCGCGGCCACCCTGGCCGCCTGCGGCGTGGACCTCGTGGTCGTCCTGCCCTTCGACGACGAGCTGCGCCACCTGCCCCCGGAGGGCTTCGTCGACCGGGTCCTCGGCTCCCTGAGCGCCCGCCGCGTCGTGGTGGGGGCCAACTTCCGCTTCGGTCACAAGGCGGCCGGCGACGTCACGACGCTGCGGGAGCTCGGGGCCGCCCGCGGCTTCGAGGTCGACGGTGTCGGTCTCCGGGAGCTGGACGGGGTCGTCATCTCATCGACCGAGGTCCGCACCGCCGTCGAGAAGGGCGACGTGCGCCGGGCCGCGCGGCTGCTGGGACGGCCCTACCTGGTCGAGGGCGTCGTCGTCCGGGGTGACCGCCGTGGCGAGACGCTGGGGTTTCCGACCGCCAACCTGCAGGTCAGCCGGCGGGTCGCGGTGCCCGCTCGCGGCATCTACGCGGGTCTGTTCCACACCCAGGACGCCCGGGCGCACCGCTGCGTCACCAGCGTCGGCGTGAACCCCACGTTCGGCGGCCAGGACCTGCGGGTCGAGTCCTTCCTGCTGGACTTCCGCGGTGACCTGTACGGCGCCTCGGCCGGCGTCGACTTCCGCCACCGGATCCGCGAGGAGCGCCGCTTCGCCGGCCCCGAGGAGCTGGTCACGTGGATCCGGGGCGACGTGGCGCGCGCGCGCGCCCTGCTCGCCGCCGATGAGCAGGGCGCCGGCTGACGCTTGTGGGGGTCGGCGGACGATGGCAGACTGGTGCGGTCCGTCGGCCGACAGGGAACGGTCACCGCGTCCGGTCACAGCGCCGGCGGGTCCCGCGGCCGGGACGCTACGATCGTCCCGCGCCGTCCACAGGCACCCCGGAGGCGTTCGCCGACCGGCCCGCCACCACCCGAGCGCGCGACAGGAGCCTGCGTGTGAGCAGAGCCGTCATCCCCGACAAGCAGCGATTGATCAGCGACTACGCGACGACTGGTGGCGACACGGGGTCGCCGGAGGTGCAGGTCGCGCTGCTGACCGCGCGCATCAACCACCTGACCGAGCACCTGAGGACCCACCAGAAGGACCACCACTCACGGCGCGGCCTGCTGCAACTCGTCGGGCGCAGGCGCCGCCTGCTCGGCTACCTGCAACGCACCGACGTGCAGCGCTACCGGAAGCTGATCCAGCGACTGGGGCTGCGCCGGTAGCGACGACAGACCACGATCCCGCTCCGGAGCCGGGCACGAGCCCGGTCAGGGGGGACGCGGGCGAGTCGGTTGTCAGTGACGACGGCTGCGGGCCATCGCAGCCGCGGTGACTGGGAACTGGCCCCCGCGTCCCGTCCGACACGCGTCGGTCCCCGTCCGGGCGAGCACCTGTGACGACCGGCCCCGCGCGCGGTCGTCGGGAGGGACCACCACACGGATGGCAACACTGGGAACCCACGAGGCGTCGGCCCCCGTCGGCGACGTCACCGTACGCTTCGAGTCCGGCACGCTGGCCGGTCAGGCCGGTGGCGCGGTCGTCGCCCACCTGGGCGAGACGATCCTGCTCGTCACGGCCACCGCCAGCAGCAGGCCCAAGGAGCATCTGGACTTCCTCCCGCTCACCGTCGACTACGAGGAGCGGATGTATGCGGCCGGGAAGATCCCCGGCAGCTTCTTCAAGCGGGAGGGCCGCCCCAGCGAGCAGGCGATCCTCACCTGCCGGCTCATCGACCGCCCGATGCGCCCGACGTTCGACAGCGGGCTGCGCAACGAGATCCAGCTGCTGGTCACCACCCTGTCCGCCGACCAGGTCAACCCTCCCGACGTGCTGGCCATCAACGGCGCGTCGCTGGCCACGATGCTGGCCGGCCTCCCGTTCGGCGGGCCCGTCGCCGGTCTGCGGATGGCCATGGACCGCGACGGCGCCTGGACCCCGTTCCCCACCTTCCAGCACCTGGACGAGGAGGCCGTCTTCGACCTGGTCGTCGCGGGCCGGCTGAACCCCGACACCGGCGAGATCGACATCCTCATGGTCGAGGCCGAGGCCACCGAGCACTCGGTGGAGCGCATCGAGCTCGGGGGCGCCAAGCCGACCGAGGAGGTGCTGGGCGCGGCGCTGGAGGAGGCCAAGGGCCATCTGAAGGCGCTGTGCGACCTGCAGCTGGAGCTCGTCGCCAAGACCGGGACCCGCGACGCGGGGGCGTACCCGCGGTTCCCCGCCTACGACGACCAGGTGGCCCAGGCGGTACGGGCCGTCGCCGACGACCTCGCGGCCGTGCTCGCCGACCCCGACCTTGACAAGGCCGGCCGCGCGGAGCGGGTGGCCGAGCTGCGCGAGCGCGCGATCGACGCCGCCTTCGCCGACGCCGGCGACCTCGAGGTCGGCGACGACGAGCTCGAGCGGCAGGCGCGCAACGCCTTCCGCGCCCTGGAGAAGACCCTCATCCGCCGTCGCGTCGTCAACGACGGCGTGCGTGTCGACGGCCGTGGGCCCCGGGACATCCGTCCCCTGTCGGCCGATGCGGGCGTGCTGCCCCGCGCGCACGGCTCGGGCCTGTTCAGCCGCGGCGAGACCCAGGTGCTCAACGTGCTGACCCTCGGGATGCTGCGGGAGGCCCAGCGCCTGGACACCCTCGACCCGGTCGACGAGAAGCGCTACATGCACCATTACAACTTCCCGCCGTTCTCCACGGGCGAGACGGGCTTCATGCGCGGCCCGAAGCGCCGTGAGATCGGCCACGGGGCCCTCGCCGAGCGCGCGCTGCGGCCGGTAGTGCCCGGCGCCGAGGACTTCCCCTACACGCTGCGGCTCGTGAGCGAGGTCGTGTCGTCCAACGGCTCGACGTCCATGGCGTCGGTGTGCGCGTCGACGCTGTCGCTGATGGACGCCGGTGTGCCCATCGCCGCGCCGGTGGCCGGCATCGCCATGGGGCTGGTCAGCGAGGAGGGCAGCTACACCACCCTGACCGACATCGTCGGGGCCGAGGACGCCTTCGGCGACATGGACTTCAAGGTGGCGGGCACGGCCGGCTACATCACGGCCCTGCAGCTGGACACCAAGCTGTCGGGCATCCCGGCCCAGGTGCTCGCCGACGCGCTGAAGCAGGCCCGCGAGGCCCGTCACGAGATCCTCGGCGTCATCACCGAATGCCTGCCCGAGCCCCGGGCCGAGCTCAACCCGCACGCGCCGCGCGTGCTAGTCGAGCACATCCCCGGTGACAAGATCGGCGAGGTGATCGGGCCCAAGGGCAAGATCATCCGGGAGATCACCGAGGAGACCGGCGCGGACGTCGACATCGACGACGTCGACGGGCGGGGGGTCGTCAAGATCTACTCGCCCGACTCCACCAAGGCCGAGCTGGCGCTGGAGCGCGTCCGCGCCATCGCCAACCCGGTCGTGCCCAAGGAGGGCGAGCGCTACTACGGAACCGTGGTCAAGACGACCGACTTCGGGGCGTTCGTCTCTCTCACCCCGGGCAGCGACGGGCTGCTGCACATCTCGCGGCTCGGCGGAAGCCGGCGGCTCGACCACGCCGACGAGGCCGTCAGCGTGGGCGAGAAGCTGTGGGTGGAGGTCGCCGAGGTCGTCGATGGGCGCAAGTTCAAGCTCGTGCCCATCGAGGAGCCGGCGGGCGAGCCCGCCGCCGAGAGCCCCGACGCCGCCCCGGTCGCGGCGCCCGTCGCCGTCACCAGCCCCGAGCCCGAGCCGCCGGCCGAGCCGTCGCTGGCC
>JALYGZ010000263.1 GCA_030776845.1 Actinomycetota bacterium | reverse complement strand
GCAGGTCCTCCACCCGCGAGCGGTCGATCTCCCGCGTCCGGTAGGCGTAGGGCTCGGCGTCATCGGTGAGCCGGGCCCGCCCCTGTTCGTCGAACTCGACCGGCAGGTTCTGGAAACACACGACTAGCGCTCCTCGTCGAGAGGCGTGTCGAAGCCGTCCACCTGTGGTGTCAGACCCCGGCGCCGAGAGCTGCCGCGCTGTCGAGCCAGCTCTTCCCGCCGCTCCGGGAGCTCCTGGGCGTAACCCTCGCCGTAGGCAGCCTCCGGGGGGGTCACGTAGCCGCTGGCGTACTTCTCCACGTCCTTCTGCCGGCCCGGCACGTCGGAGCGGAAGTACTGGATGCGGAGGTAGAACGACTCGAACACCCGGTGGAAGGCCGTCACCCGGTCGTACTCGGGGGCCCAGCCGCTGGGCACCCGGTCGCGCCAGCGCGGTTCGCGGTTGCGCTCGAGCTGGGTCACCCGCCGCAGAGGCGTGACGAAGGTGCCGTGCAGGCGGGACAGGGTGCTGGCCGGTGTGGTGAACGGTGGACGCTTGTAGAAGGGGGTGAACTTGTCGGGGAAACCGGGCATGGTGCAGCCGATGCAGGCGCCACCGGCCACCATGCAGCCGCCCTTGTGGTCGACGGCGCCCCGCTCGGTGATGTTGCAGTTGACGACCGGTCCCCAGCAGCCGATCTCGGCCAGACACTCCTTGCCGCCGTACTCGCGGGCGAACTTCCCTTCCTCGTACCAGGCGCCGCGGGGACACCGCACGTGCACCGTGTCGCCGAACTGCCACGCCGGACGGCCGACCTCGTCGAAATCCGGGAGCGGGCCTTGCCCGTTCATGAAGCGCAGCAGCAGCGCGACGGTCTCGGTGAAGTTGTCCCCGATGGGGGCGCAGCCGGGGACGTTGATCACGGGGAGGCCGAGCTTGCTGCGGTAGTCCTGCCCTAGGAAATCCATGAGGCTCATCGCCCCCGTCGGGTTGCCCAGGGAGGCGGGGATCCCGCCCCACGTCGCGCAGGTCCCGATCGCGATGCAGGCCGCTGCCCCCGGGGCCAGGCGCCGTACCCACTCGGGGGTGGAGATCCGGCTGCGCTCCTCCGCCGGCGCCCACGTGGGCAGTGCCCCCTCGGCGGCCCACGGCTCGGCGCCCATGGTGAGGTTCTCGTCGGCGATCGAGCCCTCGTAGACCACGACGTAGGGGGCCTCGAGTTCCCCCTCCTCGGCGCGTTCCATCGTCACCGTGAAGTGATCGCCGGACTCCATCGCCTGCTGGTAGTGGTGCAGGACGACCACAGGGACCCCGGGCAGCGCGCCCGTCAGCAGCTCCTCCAGAGACGGGTCAGAGGCGCCCAGCGTCGCCACCGTGCAGCCGTCGCAGCTCATGCCCGGTAGCCAGAAGACGTACACCTTGTTGATCGGCCCTTCTGTGGCCGTGCGCCCGCCCGTGCGGATCATCCGCTCGGCCAGCTCCCCGGTGTTGGCGCCGGCCACGTTCCCGATCTGGTCGGGCAGCGAGCGGCTGGTCTCCCCCTCGACGGCTCGGTCCACCCGGGCTTTGGTCGGGATGGTGACCATCTGTTCCGGCATGCGCGTTGCCTCCTAGACGACCCGGTCGGATCGGGCCACGGACCGCAGAGCGGTCTCGGTTTCGCCCAGGCGACGCGCGGCGGCGTCGAGGGCGGCGGCGGCGTCGGTCGTGGAGGCGGACAGCGCACGTGCGTAGGCGTCGAGGGGGGCCAGCTGGTGCTCGACGGCGCGCACCCCCACCACGATCTTCTCGAGCCAACCTCGGATGCTCTGCAGGGCTTTCACGATGAGGAGGAAACCGGCGGCGAGGACGCCCAGCAGGGCCCACCCGGCCAGCACCGACAGGATCATGAGCACGATCGGCATCACGACCTCCGGGCGTCGGCGGTCTGCGACAGCGACTCGATCGTGCGCTCCACAGCTTCCGCCCGGGAGGCGAGTCTGGCCACCGCCTGCACGAGCTCGCCGCTCACCTCCGCCACGGTCGCGAGCATCGGTTCGGCACGGATGTTCTCGGCCAGGTTGGCGGCGGCCTGGGCGTTGAGGTGGGCCAGCCGGCGGATGTGCTTGAGCACGCGCAGCGTGATCAGCACGAGCTTCAGGATCGCGAGGATGGCGAGCCACGACCCGATGAGGCCCACCCACCACAGCGCTGCCATCACCGCCCCCCGTCGACGACGGCCGGCTCGGTGAGCCCGCTCAGCCGGTCATCGGCCCGGCTCAGGCTGGCGGTCGCCCCGGCCATCTCCGTGGCGCTGGCCGACCAGGCGCCCTGCAGGCGCTCGACGCCGCGGCTCAGGCCTGCTGCGGCGTCGGCCACCGTGGCGAGCGAGAGGCGGACCCGCTCCAGGTCGCGGCTGGTACCGACCAGGAAGACCACGACGACGACGAGCCCGGCCACCAGGGCGACGACGAGGACACCGGCGGAGACGAGGGTGAGGGTTCGGAGCAGCTCCAGGATCAGCTCCGTTCCCCCGGGTCGGCCCCAGCGCGCCCCACCCGCTCGTGGACCTTGCGCGCGATGCTGGAGGCCTCGTCATCCTCGGTGGCGAGGGCCGCGAGTTTGTCGTTCATCGAGTCGATGCTCTGCTCCAGGGCGCGGGCCGATTCGCGGACCGCGGTGAGCTCGTGGTTGGCCTGCTCGAGCAGCCAGAGCGACACCGTGTTCTCCGCGATCTGCTTCGCCTGGC
>JALYGZ010000262.1 GCA_030776845.1 Actinomycetota bacterium | reverse complement strand
GGCGCCGACCGCCCCCGGGTCCGCGGCGCACAGCTGCGCCGCCACCGACTCCAGACCGGCGACGAGCCCGGCCAGGTCCCGGTCGCCGGCGGCCGCGGGCGTGGGAGGACGACCATCGGGCGATACGGCGGTACCCGGGCTGTCGAACATGCGTTCTATGGTACCCCCGCCCGGCGACAACCCGCGCGCGGTATCCACACCTGCAGAGCGCGCCACCCTCGGTGGCTCCGGGTCGAGGGGTCGAACCTCGATCTGCGGGACCAAAACCCGCCGTGCTGCCATTGCACCAACCCGGATCGCGCGGCGGCCGCCGGGAACGGCGACGCCGCACGGAGGCCGGGGCGGGAATCGAACCCGCGCGTAGGGGCTTTGCAGGCCCTTGCCTTACCACTTGGCTACCCGGCCACGGCGGACCACGCCCAGAACGTCGCGACCCGCCGCAAGTGTCGCACAGCACCCGCCGGAACGCCGAGCCCGGGGTCACCCCCCGCGGTGCTCCTCCGCGGCGCGGGCCCGGCGCAGGCTCTCCCCCACCAGCAGCACCCAGCCCAGGACCGCCACCACCCGGGCGGGCGCGGGAAACGGCCGGGCCCGCAGCGGGTCGACCCGGCGGAAGCGCCCCACACGCGTCACGTACGGGGCGATCCGCTCCCTGGGGCCCAGCCGGGGAGCGCGCCGGGGTGACGACACCGCACCGGCTACAGGCGCTGGATCATGGCGTCGGCGAACTCACTGGTCCTGACCTGGGTCGCGCCCTCCAGGTTGCGCGCGAAGTCGTACGTGACGATCTTTTCGGAGATGGTGCGCTCCATCGAGGACACGACCAGCTCGCCGGCCTCGCCCCAGCCCAACCGGTGCAGCATCGACACACCCGACAGCAGCAGGGAGCCGGGGTTGACCTTGTCCTGCCCGGCGTACTTCGGCGCGGTGCCGTGCGTCGCCTCGAAGATCGAGTGGCCGGTCTCATAGTTGATGTTGCCGCCGGGGGCGATGCCGATCCCCCCGACCTGCGCGGCCAGCGCGTCGGAGATGTAGTCGCCGTTGAGGTTCATGGTGGCGATGACGTCGTGGTTCTCCGGTCGCAGCAGCACCGTCTGCAGCATGGCGTCGGCGATCTGGTCCTGCACGAGGATGCGGTCGCCCGGCTCGCCGCCGCAGTCGTCCCAGGGCACGGCCACGTCGGAGAACTCCTCGCGGACCAGGTCCAGGCCCCACTGGCGGAAGGCGCCCTCGGTGTACTTCATGATGTTTCCCTTGTGCACGATCGTCACCGACGGGCGGTCGTTGGCGACGGCGAAGTTCAAGGCTGCCCGCACCAGGCGCTTGGTGCCCCGCTCGCTGATGGGCTTGAGGCCCAGGCCGGAGTCGGCGCGGATGTCCCAGCCGTAGGACTCGCGGAAGAACTCCAGGGCCTTCTTGGCGTCCTCGGTGCCCGCCTCCAGCTCCTTGCCCGCGTACACGTCCTCGGTGTTCTCCCGGAAGATGACCATGTCGACCTTCTCGGGGTGCCGCACCGGGCTGGGCACACCGGAGTACCAGCGCACGGGCCTCAGGCACACGTACAGGTCAAGGGTCTGGCGCAGGGCCACGTTGAGGCTGCGAATGCCCGAGCCCACGGGGGTGGTCAAGGGGCCTTTGATGCCGATCAGGTAGGTCCGGAACGCCTCGACGGTGTCGTCCGGGAGCCACTCGCCCAGCTCGTCGTGGGCCTGCTGGCCCGCGAGCACCTGCTTCCAGGCGATCCGGCGCCGGCCCTCGTAGGCCTTCTCGACGGCCGCGTCGAACACGCGCGACGAGGCGGCCCAGATGTCGGGGCCGGTGCCGTCGCCCTCGATGAACGGGATGATGGGCTCGTCGGGCACCTGCAGGCCCTCTGGGCCCATGGTGATCTGCTCGGGCACGTCGCCCTCCCCTTGTGTCGAAACGGCCCCGGCAGCATACCGGGAGGGCGGCGAGCCTCAGGCGCCGCGCCCCGCCGGCAGCGGGTACACGCGCCGGGCGTTGCCCACGCCGATCAGCCAGGCGATCCGCTCCGCGTCGCCGGCGGTGCAGGCGTCGGCGGCGACCCACCCGTCCAGCAGGCGGGTCAGGCCCCGGCGGAAAAGCACCGCGCCGAGGTGGTGCAGCTCGGCCAGCCCCCAGCCGTCGGAGCTGTACAGGTGCTTCGTGAACGGCGCCAGCTCCAGGGCCTCGGCGAGCACCGACCCGGCGGCGGCCCCGGTGTGGTTGAGGGCCAGCCCCACGTCGAAGTAGACGTTCGGCAGCACCGCCGCCAGGTAGGCGGCCTGGCGATGGTACGGGTAGAAGTGCAGCAGCACGACGTCGACCTCCCAGCCGGCCAGGGCGCGCAGCAGGTCGGTCAGCAGCGACGGATCGGTCCGGTGCAGGGTGAGGTCGGGGTCGCCGAAGCCGGCGTGGAACTGCAGCGGCAGGCCCCGGCGGCGGGCCAGGTCCGCGCCGCTCCAGATCCCGAAGCGCAGCAGCACCGGGTCGGTCAGCCGGGGCCGCCGGCCGTCGGACTCCCGCAGCCAGCGACCCGCGCGGCGGTGACCTCCTCCGGCGACGGAGGGCGGGCGTCGATCGCGAAGCCGCCGCGGTACGCCAGGATCGTCTTGAGCCCCACGGAGTGTGCCGCCGCCGCCTCGAGCCGCTCGACGAAGGCCTCGGCGTAGTCGACGGCCGGCACGCCGTCGGCGGCGCACGCCTCGGCGACCGCCTCGAGACGGGTCACCTCGTGGGCCGCGACCCTCGCGAGCCCGCCCAGCT
>JALYGZ010000261.1 GCA_030776845.1 Actinomycetota bacterium | reverse complement strand
CATCTCGGCCGCGGCACGCAGGTCGGCGACCTTGCCCGCGGTCAGGCTCGCCCCGCCGGGGAAGCCCGCGACGGTGACCACCGACACCGCCGAGCCGGCGACCTCGTCGACGGCCAGCGGCACGTACACCGGCGAGACGCACACGCCGCGGGTCGCCAGCCGGACCGCGTCGGCGCACAGCCCGCGCACCTGCGTGGCGGTGGCCTCCGGGTGCAACAGCGTCAGGTCGACGCTCGCCGCGAGCTCCTGGGGGGTCACGGGCCTGACGCTAGCAGGCCGCCGCCACCGGCCGCACCCGCCGGGCGCCCGGCTATGATCGAGGGTCCGCCGCCCCCGAGCGCCGCTCGGGGGCGTGTCCACGGAGGACTCGTGACAGCTGTCAACCACGCCGACCTGCCTCCGGCCAGCGACGCCGCTGTGGCCCGGGTGGAGCCGGACGCCGCGACCGCGCCCGGTCCCACCGACGCGTCGATGGAGGCGATCGTCGAGCTGTGCAAGCGCCGCGGGATCATCTTCCAGGGCTCGGAGATCTACGGGGGCCTGCGCGGCGCCTGGGACTACGGGCCGCTGGGCGTGGCGCTGAAGGACAACGTCAAGGACGCATGGAAGCGCGCGATGGTGCAGCTGCGCGACGACATCGTCGCGCTGGACGCCGCGATCCTCATGCACCCGCGGGTCTGGGAGGCCAGCGGGCACGTGCAGGGCTTCACCGACCCGCTCGTGGAGTGCCGCAACTGCCATCAGCGTTTCCGCGCCGACCACCTCGAGCCGGGGGAGGCCGGTGTCGTCGTCTGTCCCGGCTGCGGCGGGGTGGAGTTCACCGAGCCGAAGGCGTTCAACCTGATGTTCCGCACCTTCGTGGGCCCCACGGAGGACACGTCGTCGCAGGTGTGGCTGCGCCCGGAGACGGCGCAGGGGATGTTCGTCGACTTCTCCCACGTCCAGCTGACCAGCCGGCGCAAGGTGCCGTTCGGCATCGCCCAGGTCGGCAAGTCGTTCCGCAACGAGATCACGCCGCGCAACTTCATCTTCAGGGTCCGTGAGTTCGAGCAGATGGAGATGGAGTTCTTCGTGCGGCCGGGCACCGACGACGCGTGGCACGACTACTGGATCGCCGAGCGCTGGAACTGGTACGTCGACCTGGGCATGCGACCGGAGAACCTGCGCATCCGGGCCCACGGGGCCGAGGAGCTCAGCCACTACGCGAAGGCGACCGTCGACGTCGAGTACCGGTTCCCGTTCGCCTGGAGCGAGCTGGAGGGCATCGCCAACCGCACCGACTTCGACCTGCGCCGCCACGGCGAGTTCTCCGGGCGCGACCTGTCCTACTACGACCAGGCCCGCGACGAGCGGTACGTGCCCTACGTCATCGAGCCGGCCGCCGGCGTGGACCGCTCGGCCCTGGCGTTCCTCGTCGACGCCTACCGTGACGAGGAGGTCCGCGCCGCCAGCGGCCGGATGGAGCGGCGCACGGTCCTGCGACTGCACCACGCGCTGGCGCCGGTGAAGGTGGCGGTCCTGCCGTTGTCGCGCAACGACAAGCTGGTGCCGACGGCGTGCGAGGTCGGCGAACTGGTCAAGCCGCGGTGGATGAGCCAGTACGACGACACCGGCTCGATCGGCAAACGCTACCGGCGCCAGGACGAGGCCGGCACCCCGTTCTGCGTGACCGTGGACTTCCAGACGGTGGAGTCCGACCGGGCGGTCACCGTCCGCGACCGCGACAGCATGGCCCAGGAGCGGGTCTCGATCGACCGTCTGATGGGCTACCTCGACGAGCGGCTCCGGCTGCGCTGACGGTCGTCCCTTGTGCGGTGCGTGCCTGCGGCCGCATGCTGCCGCCACGGCGCACGCCCGGCAGGAGGGGCTCACCATGGGGGACAAGGTCGTCGTCACCTGCGCGGTGACCGGCGGAATGACCGTGCCGAGCCAGAGCAAGGCGATCCCGGTCTCGCCCGCCGAGATCATCGACGACGCGGTCGCCGCCCACGAAGCGGGCGCGGCGATCATCCACATCCACGTCCGCGACCCGCAGACGGGCCGTCCCGTCGCCGACCTGCATCTGTTCGAGGAGGTGCTGGAGGGCATCAGCGCCCGCTGCGACGCCGTGCTGCAGCCCACGACCGGAGGCGGGGTGGGCATGAGCATCGAGGAGCGCGCTGCGGTGCTGGAGCGGTTCCAGCCCGAGATGGCCACGTTCAACGCCGGCAGCTTCAATTTCGGGATCTTCCCCGTGGGCGAGCGGGACCTGGAGCTCGCCGACTGGGAGCGCGACTACGTCGAGGGGACGCGGGACTACGTGTTCCGCAACACCTTCGCGAACATGGAGTACATGGCCGGCCGGATGCGCGCCGCCCGGGCCAAGCCGGAGATCGAGCTGTACGACGTCGGCCACCTGTACAACCTGCGTCACCTCGTCGCCCGGGACCTGCTGGACACGCCGCTGCACCTGCAGTTCGTGCTGGGCGTGCTCGGCGCGAACGACGCCGAGCTGGACCAGCTCGTGCACATGCTGCGGACCGCCCAGCGCCTGCTGGGCGACGACTTCACCTGGTCTTCGGCCGGCGTGGGCTACCCGGGGGAGTTCCACCTCGTGGCGGCCTCGCTGATGCTGGGCGGGCAGGTCCGCGTCGGGCTGGAGGACAACCTGAGGGTGCGCCGCGACGCGCGCGCCCGGTCCAACGTGGACCTCGTCGACAAGGCCGTGGAGCTCGCCCGCCTCTTCGACCGGGAGCCGGCCACCCCGGACGAGGCCCGCAAGCTGCTCGGGCTGAAGGGTGCGGGCGCCGTCGGCTTCTAGCTCCCCCCGCCGGAGGCGTCACCTTCACCCAGCAGCCGGCTGAGGGCCGCGTAGCGCCGGTCCCGCTCGGCGAGCAGGCGCTCGCGCTCGTCGGCCGTGTAGTCGAAGAAGCCCGCGCCGTTCTTGGTGCCCCGACGGTCCGCCTCGACGAGCCGCTCCAGGGTGGCCGGCGGCCGGAAGCGCCTCCCCACGCCGTGCTCGAGAGTGCGGAACACCTCGCGGTACACGTCCAGGCCGGCCATGTCGGCGATCTGGAACGGCCCGAAGAACGGCAGCCGGAACCCGAACGTGGTGCGGACCACCTCGTCGACCTGTGCCGGTGTGGCCAGGCCGTCGTCGACGCAGGCGACCGCCTCGGCGAACAGGGCGCTCTGGAGGCGGTTCGCGACGAAGCCGGGGCCGTCGCCGACGACGGTCGGCCGCTTGCCGATCGCCCGCAGGAACGCCACCGTGCGCTCCACGACCTCGCCGCCGGTGGTCCCGGCGGGGATGACCTCCACGCCCGGCGTCCACTCGGGCGGGTTGAACCAGTGTATGCCCAGGAACCGTCCGGGCCGGTCCACGAAGCCGGACAGCTGGTCGATCGGCAGCGACGAGGTGTTCGAGGAGATCACCGCCTCGGCCGGCGCCCGCCGGCCACAGGTCGTCAGGACCTCCCGCTTGGCGTCGAGTCGCTCGAAGACGGCCTCGATGACCAGCCCCGCACCGGTCACCGCGTCGGCGACCCCGTCGGCGGGGTGCACGGCAGCGAGGCGGTCGGGCGCGTCGGGGCCGACCAGGCCCGCGTCGGCGTGCGC
>JALYGZ010000260.1 GCA_030776845.1 Actinomycetota bacterium | reverse complement strand
GGCCCGGTACGTGCACCACCGGCCGCCGCCGGCCAGGTCCGCCAGCCGGAGGGGTTGACCGGTCGCCAGCACCCGGTCGGCCGGGCTCTGGTCCAGATCGGCGTGCAGCCACGGGCCCACGCCCCCGTCCTCGGCCAGCGCCCGTGGCCGGCCCGAGGCGGGCGCCATGAGCGTCACGCCGGCCACCGGCAGCATCCTCGACAGCCCCCGGCACAGGTGACGGGAGATGGCGTGCGCCGCGTGGTCGGTCAGCAGGGCCGGGGCGAAGCCCACCAGCACGTCGGTCAGGGCCCGCTCGTCGGTTCCACCCAGGTCGGACGACGGGAAGTCGAGGTCGAGTCGCATGTGGGCCGGAGACTTCCACGCTTGCTCGGTGTCGTCAAGCCATTACGGGGAGGATTTTCTCCCCCGATCGGGGCCCTCAGGCCTCCACGGGCTCGTGGACGCGCTCGTCGCCGGCGATCGCCCGCAGCAGCGTCACGCCCTCTTCGGGGCCGGTGGCCAGCAGGCGGTCGCCGGCCCGCAGGGCGTGACCGGCGCGGGGCCGGTAGGTCCAGCGACCCGACCGCTGCAGCGCGAGCACGTACATGCCGGTCTCGGTCTCCAGGGACAGCTCCCCCAGGGTCCGACCCTCGCCGCGGCCACCCGCGCCGACCACGGCGTCCGTGACGATCTCGTCGGCCTCGGCCAGCGCGGCGGCGATGACCGGGTGCGGGCGCTCCGGGCTCTCCACCAACCGGGTCATCTCCCGGGCGGCGTCGGCGATGCGCTCGGAGGAGCTGCCGATCTGCAGCAGCCCGCGCAGCTCGTCGAGCTCGTCGGCCCCCAGGTCCGACGCGGCGCGCAGCACCCAGCCCTGCAGGCCGTTGTACAGGTCGTCGCAGCTGTCCTCGACGCCGGCGACCTCGCCCACGAGCCCCCGGTCGCGGAACAGGATGGCCGAGTAGGCCAGCCCCACGGCCACCTCCGCGGCGTCCTTCAGGTCGACGAGCATGTCGACCGCGCGGTCCAGGTTGGACAGGCGCTTCTTCTCCACGGGGGGCGCGAGGTGGTAGGGCTCCCCGCCGGCGAGCTCGCGCACCAGGTCGACCCCCTCGGCGGGCCCCCGCAGGAACAGCACGTCGGCGTCCTGCAGCACCGTGTCGCCCGACGGCCCGTAGACGTAGTCGACGTCGCGGCGGATGGCGATGACCCACATGCCCGTCTCGCTCGGCAGCGCGAGCTCGCGCAGGGACATGCTGGCCATGCGGTTGTCCTCGCGCAGCTTGACGCGCGCGAGGATCTCTTCGGCATGGCGCAGGTCGTCGCGCAGCTCGCCCGGCACGCCGACGTCCTTCAGCACGACCCGGGCGACGTCCTCGGCGGCGTCGGCGATCTCCTCCATCGCGTTCGCCAGCGACAGGATCCCGGCCAGCTGCTCGGCGTCGTCGGGGGAGCGGGTCGCGAGCATGCACATGACGCGCATGTCGTAGACGGCGGCGTCCATGCGCTCCTCGAGGCGGATGACCTCACGGGCCAGGTCGTCGTCGTCGAAAAAGACGGCCGCGTAGGCCAGGTCGAGCATCAGCTCGGAGGCGTCCTTGGCCTCGACGAGCAGCTCCTTCACGTTGCGGCGCATGGCTACGTCACTCCCAACAGTGCTGTCGCCGCGACCAGGCACAGCACGCCGGCGAAGTCCATCGTCGCGGTGACGATCGGTATCCCGAAGTTATCGGGGTCGAGCCCGTAGCGATAGGTCGCGGTCGCCGAGTAGTAGGCCACCGTGAACAGCGGCGCCAGGGCTAGCAGCCCGGCGCCGAGCGCGACCCCGACCATGGTCGCGGCGCCGGGCGACCCCAGGCCCGCGACCCGCGCCCCGACGTGGGCGATCAGGCCGACGCCGCTGAAGGCGGTGAGGCTGAACAGGACGATGATCGACGCCTCCAGCCCGGCCAGCGCCTCCGGCCACGGCCGCGGGCGCAGCAGGCCCAGGTGCAGGTCGCTGCCCAGCCGGGACGACAGGATGCCGCCGAGCGAGCCGCAGTTGGCGATGAACGGCGGCACGAGCACCAGCAGCGCCGGGTTCTGCAGCAGCGTCTCCAGCCGCGTCTCCAGCACCGTCCCGGCCAGGATGTCGACGACCGCCGCGTAGGCCAGCACCGACACGCTCTCGCGGACCACGTGCCGGGTGGTCGGCGCCGGGCTGCGCAGGCCCACGACCAGAGCGGCGCCCGCGGAGACGCACAGCAGGCCGCCGAGCGCCGCGGTGACGACGTCGTTTCCGAGCAGCAGCGTGCCGACGACGAGGGCGGGCAGGGTCACCACGTCGCCAGTGGCGGTGATGATCGGCGAGCCGATCGCGTCCATGTCCCAGCCGCGGCTCAACGCGGAACGGGCCAGCAGCAGCACACCCACGAGCACGAACCCGCTCGACAGCACGCCGCCGACCATCGACACGACCATCAGGTGCCACAGGCTGATGGTCTCCAGCCCGAACGCCGCGGCCGTGGCCCGCGCGGCGACCGCCGCCAGCGCCGAGCTGGACAGGCTGAGCAGCGCCGCCGCGGCGACGTTGTCACCGGTGAGCTCACCGCGGCGCAGCCCCGGCGTGAACTGCCCGGTCAGGATCCCGGTGCCCAGCCTGGCCCCCAGGGCGCCGAAGATGGCCCCCCGCATGCCGATCGCCGCCGGGACGAGCACGAGCAGCCCCGGCAGGCGCGACAGCAGAGCTTCCATGGAGCCCAGCACCAGCCCGGCGGACAAGCCGACGCCGGTGGAAATCCCCAGCGCGGTGAAGCCCTGCCGCAGCGTGCGCCGCTCGCGCGACCAGAAGCCCAGGACCTCGCGGGCGGCGGCCGGGCCGATCAGGGTGCGGTGCGCCCACTGGGGGGCGCGCAGTCGGGCAGTCACGCGGGCAACGTCACTCGCGTCGAGGGGGTGGTGGCGCGGCCGGCGAGGGTCGGGCGGCGCGAGTCGATTCTAGGCCGGTGGGCCGCGGCGGGCCGGGAGGCTAGAGTCTGGCGCAGATGACCTCCCGCAGCACGCCGGTCGTCTACGCCGGCGCCTTCCCGCTGGAGCCGTCGGCGCTGCCCCCGGGGATCGTGGTCCTGGGCCGGGACGGGGCGCTGGCGCCGGCGCTCGACGCCGCCGCCGGTCTCGTGGTGCTCGACGCGCTGTCGTTCCCGTTCGCCGCCCTGCGCCCCGGCGACCGCGACCTGCCGATGGTGCTGCGGCTGCCCGACGAGCTGGACGCCGCCGGCATCGAGGCGTCGCTGGGTCCGCAGCTGGCCGACCTCGGCCCCGACGACCGCCTGGCCGCCCCGGACGCCTCCTGGGCCGACCTGCGCCGTCGGTACGGGTGGTCGCACACCCAGCGCCTCATGGGCGGGGACGGGCTGGAGTCGGTCGCCCGCGCCGCCGTCGACGAGCTCGTCCAGGGGGCGGGGGGGGTCAGGTGGACCAAGTCGGCCCACCGGCTGCAGGCCGGCTCGGTGGGTGACCAGCTCGACGCGGCGCTGGCCGCCCAGCCGGTGACGCGGCCGCCGTCGGGGCTGGTGGTGGCGCCGGCCGTGCAGCGCTGGGTCGGGGTGTTCCTGTCGCGCCACGTCGACGTCTCGGCGATGGAGGCCGAGCCCGAGCGGCTCGGCGACGCCCGGGCCGGCTACCCAGAGCTGGCCGTCGACGCCCTGGAGATGCATCTGCGCCTGCCGTTCCCCCCCGACCGCTTCGACCTGGCCCTCTGCGCCGACCTCGCGCACCGGCGGCCGGCGCACGAGCAGCGCCGGCTCGTGTCGGAGGTGTGGCGCGCGGTGCGCCCGGGCGGTCGCATCGTGCTGGTCGAGGACCTCGTAGACGAAGGCGGGCGCGACGAGCCGTGGCGGCGTCCCATGAGCGTGCCGGAGCTCACCGAGACGGTGCTGGCCGGCACCGACCGGCGGGTCGTGACCGAGCACGTGGAGGCCCTGCGCTATCCCGGCGACGACCTGTACCGCGGCGGGGTGATCACGCTGACGAAGATCGGCGTGCCGGTGGCATGGTGAGCCGGTGACCACCATGTACGCGCTGACGCCGACCTACCGGCCGGTGGGCGGCGTCATAAAGGTCTTCGACTACGCGCTGCACGCCCTGCGGATGGGCCTGCGCGTGCAGATCTGCGCTCCCGAGCCCTACGCCGACGACCTGCCCATCTTCCAGATCCCCGGCCTCGAGGCGCTGCGCGCCGGCGGCGACGTGACCTACCGCGGCGACTTCACCTTCAGCGCCACGCCCGACGACGTCGTCTTCTTCTCCTGGCCCACCCACTACGAGCGGATCACGGCCCGGCTGCGGCCCACCGTGGCCCCCCAGCGGGTCATCCACGTCGTGCAGAACGTCCGACACGCCAACCCGGAGTGGATCGACGGCTACGCGCTGCGGCTGCTCACGCGGCCCATGACGCGCGTCGTCGTCAACGACCGGGTGCTCGAGGCCGTCGACCCCCATCTCAACCGCAGCTGCCCGACCCGCCTGATCCGGTTGGGCCACCGGGTCGAGTACTTCTCCCGGCGCCGGCCGCCGGGCCTGGGCCGGCCGGTGCGCGTCGGGTACACGACCTGGAAGTCCGACGCGGGCGACCGGGTCGCCCGCGCCCTGTCGGGCGACCCCGGCTTCCGTTTCCGGTCCATCCGCCGCACGGTGGCGTGGCCGCAGCTGCGCGAGCTGTACCACTGGTGCGACGTCTTCCTCGGCACACCGGGCCCCGAGGAGGGCCACTACCTGCCGGGCCTGGAAGCGATGGCCGCCGGCGCGGTCGTCGTCGTGCCCGACGTCGGGGGCAACCTCGTGTACTGCCGCTTCGGGCGGAACTGCCTGCAGGTGCCCTTCGGCGACGCCGGGGCCTACGTCGACGCGCTGCGGCGGCTGGCCGCGCGGCCCGAGGAGGCCGACCGGCTGCGCGAGGCGGGCTACGAGGAGGTGACCCACCACACGCTGCGCCACGAGCGACAGGCCTTCGCCGGGGTCCTGGACGAGGTGACGGCCACGCCGCCCAGACCGGCGCCCCCTCGCCGCCGGCGACCGCCCGCGCGCTCGGCCGACATCGTCGTCACCGGCCCGCCCCGGTCGGGGACCACCCTGGTCACGCACCTGCTGAACCGGCTGCCGGACACGGTCGCGCTGAGCGAGCCGCTCGGGCCCAGCCGCTACAAGCCCCTGCGGATCCCCGGCGAGGTGTGCGACGTGATCGCCGGGTTCTTCGACGCCCAGCGCGCGGCGATCCTGGCCGACCATGTCGCGGTGTCCAAGGCCATCGGGGGTCGCGACACCGACAACTTCTTCGAGGCCGCGCCCACCACGGACGGGCTACGCCACGACATCGCCGAGCGGGGCCACGTCCGGGTCGACAAGGAGCTGTCAGCCGGCTTCCGGCTGGTGATCAAGGACCTCGCCACGTTCACGGCGCTGCTGGGCCCGCTGTCCCGCCGCTTCCCGTGCTTCGGGCTGGTGCGCAACCCGCTGGCCGTGCTCGCCTCCTGGAACAGCGTCGACATCCCCATGCGCGAGGGTCGCAGCCCGCACGCCGAGTGGTTCGACGAGGAGCTTGGCCGCTTCACCTCACGCGAGGGGGAGCGTGTGGAGCGTCAGCTGCGCCTGCTGTCGTGGTGGTACGGGCGGCTGCGCGACGCCCTGCCTCCCGAGCAGGTGCTGCGCTACGAGGACGTCGTGGCCTCCGGCGGCCGGGCGCTGCGGGTCATCGCGCCCGAGGCCGAGGACCTCGACGAGACGCTGTCCAGCCGCAACGTCAACGAGTTGTACGACCACGACGAGATGCGGCGGCTGGGCGACCGGCTGCTGGCCGCGGGAGGGGCCTGGCGGCACTTCTACGGCGACGACGAGGTGCGCGAGCTGCTCGCCGGGCTCGACCACGCCCCCCGGTAGGCTGCCGGTCGACACCATGGCTGACGCGTTCAGGCTGACCGAGGAGCAGCGCGAGTTCCGCCACGTCGTGCGCTCCCTGTGCGAGGACAAGATCGCGCCGCGCGCCGCACAGATCGACGCCGACGCGGAGTTCCCCCACGACGTCCGCGCGCTGCTGGCCGCCAACGGCCTGCTGGGCCTCCACATCCCCGAGGAGTACGGCGGCGGCGGGGCCGACGCGGTGACCTTCTGCGTGCTCATCGAGGAGGTCGCGCGGGTGTGCGCGTCGTCCTCGCTCATCCCCGGCGTGCAGAAGTTGGGCACCATGCCGCTGCTGCTGGCGGGCGACGAGGACCAGCGGCGTCGCTGGCTGCCGCCGCTGGCGTTGGGCGACGAGTTGATCTCCTACTGCCTGTCGGAGGCCGGCGCGGGCTCCGACGCGGCGGCCATGACGACCCGGGCCCGGCCCGACGGCGAGGGCTGGCGGCTGGACGGCACCAAGATGTGGACCACCAACGCCGGGGTGTCCGACGCCTACGTCGTCATGGCCAAGACCGACCCGGAGGCCGGCGCACGGGGTGTCTCGGCCTTCTACGTCCGCGCCGACGACCCCGGGCTCAGCGTCGGCCGCAAGGAGGACAAGCTCGGGATCCGCGGCTCGCCCACGTGCCAGGTCCACTTCGACGGCTGCGCCGTGCCCGGTGACCGTCTCGTCGGGCGGCCCGGCGAGGGCTTCAAGACGGCGCTCGGGGCCCTGGACCACACCCGGCTGACGATCGGCGCCCAGGCGGTCGGCATTGCGCAGGGGGCCCTGGACTACTGTGTCGGCTACGCGCGGGAGCGCCGCCAGTTCGGCAGGCCCATCGGCTCGTTCCAGGCGGTGCAGTTCATGCTGGCGGACATGGCCGTCGACGTCGAGGCGGCGCGTCAACTGGTCTACGCCGCCGGGGCGCGAGCCGACCGTGGCGACCCGGACCTGGGGCTGTTCAGCGCGGCGGCCAAGTGCAAGGCGAGCGACGTCGCCATGGCGGTGACCACCGATGCGGTGCAGGTCCTCGGCGGCTGCGGCTACGTCAGCGACTACCCCGTCGAGCGGATGATGCGGGACGCGAAGATCACCCAGATCTACGAGGGCACCAACCAGATCCAGCGCCTGGTCGTCGCGCGCCGGCTGCTCGGCCCGCTGTAGATGGCCGCCGACGATCCGCCGCCGGGGCGTCCCCCGCGCGCCAGCGAGGTGACCTTCGCCCGGACCATGACGCCCCTGGACGCCAACCTGTTGGGCAAGGTCCACGGCGGCGTGATCATGCACGAGGTGGACTCGGCCGCCGGCATCGCCGCGGCCCGTCACGCCGGCCACGTCTGCGTGACCGTGGCGATCGACGAGCTTTCCTTCTACCAGCCGGTCAACGTCGGCGACGTCCTGTTCGTCCACGCCCGGGTCAACGCGGTCGGCTCAAAGTCGCTGGAGGTCGGCGTCCGCGTCGAGGCGGAGCCGTGGCACGGCGGCGAGCGGCGGCACACCACCAGCGCCTACCTCGTGCTCGTCGGCCTCGACGAGGACGGCAGGCCCGCCCGGGTGCGCCCGCTCGTCGCCGAGACCGACGACGACCGGCGGCGCGAGCGCCAGGCGGGCATCCGCCGTCAGGTCCGCAAGGAGCGCATCGAGCGGCTGGGCACCTACGGCC
>JALYGZ010000259.1 GCA_030776845.1 Actinomycetota bacterium | reverse complement strand
CCGCCGGCGTCCGCGCCCTGGTGCGCCGGCACCTGGGGGTCCGCGGGTGATCCCCGACGGGCGCCCCGGGGGGTCGCCACGGCGCCCGGGCGGCTGGCGCGTGTACCCACCCCTCGGTAAAGTTGACGGTGCGGAGTCGGCCGTCCGTACGGCCGCACACCGGGTCGCCACGGCCACGGACCGCACGCCAGCGGGCCCGCGCCACAGGAGCCGGCGGGTCCGGCCGACGAAGGGACTGCGATGGGTGACTTCTTCGCCGCGCTGCCTGACGTCCTGGTGGCGGCGTGGGAGTTCGGTGACGGCTTCCGCAGCGTCCTGATCGCCCTCGGCAGCGCCGCGCTGGCGGCCGGCTTCCTGTACCTGGCCCGCACCCTGCGCGAGGAGCACGGCTGGCTGTCGTCGATCTTCGGCGTCATGGGCGGCACGGTCGTGCTGTGGTGGCTGTTCGGCATCCTGCCGTCGTCGTTCATCTACTTCTGGGACGGCGAGACCGAGCTGCTCGCGGGCCGGGTCGTGCCCGAGGCCCTGCCGGGCATGTCCAACGCCTACGACGTGCTGCGCGACCTGGTCGTGGTCGGCGAGACGGTCGTGGCCCTGCTGGTCTGCGGGATCGTGGCGCTGAGCGTCCAGAAGCGCTACCCGCGGACCCTCGCCGAGGGCGAGGAGAAGGGCCCGTCGTCGGGCGGGTACAAGTGACGCCGACGCCGACCTCCCCGGTGCGAGAGGAGAGGCTGCGCCCATGGGCCTGACCGACCAGGGACTGCACCCGGAGATCTTCGACGACTACCGGGTCGAGACGGTCGACCCCTCCTGGCTGCAGGAGCGGGTCAAGCCGAAGCGCCACATCGGGCTCACGCCGGAGCTGTGCATCCTGTGCCGCGCGTGCGAGGACGTCTGCCCGTGGGAGTGCATCTACATGATGGCGCCCCAGATCGTGCAGGACGCGGAGACGACGGAGGTGATGACGCTGGCCAACACGGCGGCGGCGATCTTCGTCATCGACGACAACGAGTGCACGCGCTGCGCCATCTGCGTGGAGCGCTGCCCCTCCGACGCGCTGTGGCTCGGGCGGGTCGAGAATTGATGCGGCGACGCCGGCCGTGACGGGAGGTCCGAGGTGAGCAGGGTCCCCGCCCCGGACGAGCTAAAGAAGCGCGTTCAGGACAACGTCGTCTGGCGGTCGATCTTCCGGCCCGGGTCGATCTACCGGAAGGGCTACCGCGACACCTCCCGGGACCGGGCGCTGGCCGCCATGAACAACGTGCTGTACCACCTGCACCCGGTGAAGGTGAAGCGGCACGGCCTCAAGCTCACCTACACGTACTGCCTCGGGGGCGTCAGCTTCTTCCTGTTCATCCTGCTGACAGTCACCGGCATCTTCCTGATGTTCTTCTACCGGCCCGCCGCCGGCGCCGGCACCGAGCTGGCCTACCTGGACATGCAGCGGCTGCGCTCGGTCGTGCTCTTCGGCGACCTCGTGCGCAACATGCACCGCTGGGGCGCGCACCTGATGGTGTTCACGGTCTTCCTGCACATGGCCAGGGTCTTCTACCACGGGGCCTACAAGCCGCCGCGCGAGTTCAACTGGGTCGTGGGCGTGATCCTGTTGAACCTGACCCTGCTGCTGGCCTTCACCGG
This sequence comes from Actinomycetota bacterium, assembly GCA_030776845.1. Lineage (GTDB taxonomy): Bacteria > Actinomycetota > Nitriliruptoria > Euzebyales > Egibacteraceae > JAHWKQ01. Next base: position 435 of record JALYGZ010000259.1, on the reverse strand, counting down.
CTACCTGCTGCCGTGGGACCAGCTGGCGCTGTGGGCGGTGCAGGTCGGCACCAGCATGATGGGCTTCACGCCCGTCTTCGGCCAGCAGGTGCAGTTCGTCCTGCTCGGCGGCGTCGAGGTGGGCCCGGAGACCCTGCTGCGCTGGTACGTGCTGCACGTGCTGGCGCTGCCGTTCGTGCTGACGATCTTCCTCGCGGTGCACTTCTGGCGGATCCGCAAGGACGGCGGCATCTCAGGGCCCCTGTAGGCTCGGCGGGAGAGGGGGACGCGCGCATGGCCGACGAAGTCGAGATCGACCAGTCCGTCTATGACGAGCTGATCGCCGCCGGCAAGAGCGAGCGCGTGGCGCGGGCCAAGGCCAAGGCCGCGGCCGTGCGCACCAGGCGCAAGGCGGAGGGCGCGACCGTGGGTCCCCGCGAGGCCTCGGCCGCCCCG
>JALYGZ010000258.1 GCA_030776845.1 Actinomycetota bacterium | reverse complement strand
CGCCCGGGCGGCGATGAAGCGCCGCCAGCTCGACGGGCGGATGGGCTCCCCCGAGGAGGTCGCGGCGGGCATCGCGTTCCTCGCCGATGACTCGGCCCGCTTCGTCAACGGCACGGCATTCGTGATGGACGGCGGCATGACCGCCGTGTAGACCGGGACCCGGCACACAGGAGGGGGACATGGCACGGGAGGCAGCGAACCAGCAGCCGGAGGTCATCACCTACCCGGACCCGCCCGACTTTCTGACGGAGAAGAGGTTCACGCTGGGCACGGCGCTGAAGGTGTTCGGCCCCGGGGCCATCATCGCGTCAATCACCATCGGCAGCGGCGAGACGTTCTTCGCCTCCCGCGGCGGCGCGATCTACGGCTACGCCATCATCTGGATGTTCGTGGTGGGCGCGCTGGCCAAGGGCGCGCTGTGCTACTCGGCGAACCGCTACATCACGGTCACCGGCGAGCACCCGATGACCCGCTGGGCGTACCTGTTCCCCGGCCCCAGGGGCTGGTTCCCGCTCGCGATGTTCGTCGTCTCCGTGATCTCCTTCCCGTCCTGGGCGGGCGGGCTGTCAGTCGGCATCGGGTCCCTCGTGGACCTGTGGACGGGCGGGCTGTTCGGCGCGCCGGCGTGGGCGACGGTCCTGCTGCTCGTGACGGCCACGCTGGCCTGGGTCGGCGGCTACGCCTGGCTGGAGAAGGCGCAGACGGCGATCGTCGCCGGCATGCTCCTGGCGCTGCTGGTCGCCGTCATCGTGGTCCAGCCCGACTACCTGGCGGCGCTGGGGGGCTTGATCCCGCAGGTCCCAGATGTGCCCGGGTGGCTGGCCCAGAAGTACCCCGGCATCGCCGCCCGGCCCATCTGGGTCGAGATCGTCGTCTACACCGGCGCCATCGGCGGCGGCGTCTACGACTACATCGGCTACACCGGCATGATGCGCGAGAAGCAGTGGGGGCTGCTGGGCCACCACGACCTGGCGCGGATGGTCGAGGGGTACGCCGAGGCGCCGAAGAACACGCAGCTGGCGCTGTCCACCGACGACGCCGAGGCCGCCAAGGCCCGGGCCTGGTCGCGGGCGCCGATGGGCGACGTCCTGGTGTCCTTCGCGGCGATGGTCTTCTTCGGGGCGCTGTTCGTGATCATGGGCGCGGAGATCCTGCACGCCGACCAGACCGTGCCGGCCGAGGACAACGTGCTCACGCACCAGGCCCGGTTCTTCACCGTGATCAGCCCTGCGCTGAAGTACCTGTACTACCTGGCGATCTTCTCGGCGTTCTTCGGCACGCTGTACGGCCTGTGGGAGGTCTACTCGTGGACCGCCTACGAGAGCCTCGGCGCCGTGTCGGTGCGGGTTCGTCGGGCGGGCCAGCGTGTCGTGCGCAAGTACGTGTACCTGTACACGCTGATCGGCGGCTTGATCCTGGCCTGGACCGTCGGCGACCTCGTCATCATCGTCACGCCCGCGGCCATCTTCGGCGGCGTCCTCGCCGGTGGCCTGTGGTGCTTCGGCATCCTGTGGGCGGAGAAGGTGGTGCTGCCGCCCGCCTACCGGATCGGCAGAGTCGGGTGGTGGCTAACCCTGTTCGCCGGCGTCCTGCTGACGGCCTTCGGTACCTTGGCGGCGCTGGGGTACTTCGGGCTCCTGCCGTACGAGTTCGTCTGATCCGGCGTCCGCCCCCGGCCGGTCCACGCCGGCCCGGGGACGGCGGGCCACGGCGATGCGCTACAACTACCTGGTGGCCGCGGCCTGCTTCGGGCTGCTGGCGTCCTTCCGCTCCGCCGACGGCGACAGCGGCTGGGCCGCGCTGTTCGCCGTGCTGGCCGTCGGAAACCTGGTTCTGGCCTTCCGTGGTCGGCCCGAGGGGCCCCCACCGGGTCGCCCGGCCGACCGTCCGAGTCCCACGCGGGCGGAGCTGCACCGCAGCCTGCAGGCCCAGGAGTCGAGCCGCCGTAGCTGGCTGGTGATCGCGCTGTGCGGCTGGGCGCTGGCGGTCGTCGGGCTGTTCCTGTTCGTCCCCATGGGCCTGGTGGTCGCCGGCCTGGCCGTGTACTCCAGCCTCCGCCACCGCCGGGCGAGCCGCTCGGTGGCGGCGCTGCGCCGGGCGCTGGGGACGCCTAGGGAATGAGCAGGGTCTTGGCGGCGGCGGGCGGTCCGTCGAGCAGGCGGTGGAAGACCTCGACGCCGTCGTCCAGCGGGTGCGCGGTCACCCACGGCGGCAGGGCGTCGGGCGCCAGGCCGGCGCACAGCTCGGCGACCATGCGCAGACCGGCCCGGAAGTCCCGGTCCAGGTAGCAGAAGGTCCCCAGCACCCGCTGCTCGTTGCGAACCAGGCCGCGGCCGTCGACCCCGGACTCCCGGTCGTGCAGGCCGATCCACACCGCGGTGCCGCCCGGGCGCAGCCGCTCGACGCTCTGGGCGCGGGTCGCCGGGGTCCCCACCGCGTCGAAGACGACGTCGAACTCCCCCGCCAGGCGCTCCCCGGCGTGGTGGGCGCCGGCGCCTCGCGCGGTCTCCAGCCGGGCGGGCTCCAGGTCGGCCACGGTGACGTCGGGCGTGCCGCGGCGCACGGCGACCAGCGTCACCGCCAGGCCCAGCATCCCCGCCCCGATGACGCCGACGCGCTCGGGGGCCGGGTCCGCGGCCTGGGCCAGGGCGAACTCGTGGCTGGCGTTGGCCAGGGGCTCGACGAGCGCGGCGTGCCGGGGTGACACGCCGTCGGGCAGCGGATAGCAGTTGCGCTGCGGGACGGCCACGCGCTCGGCGAAGCCCCCGTCGCGGTGGATGCCCACCAGGGCGCGGTCGCGACACAGGTTGTGCCGGCCCCGCAGGCACAGGTCGCAGCACAGGCACGACACCAGCGGGTTGACGACGACCGGCTGGCCGGTGTCGGCGCGCACCCCGGCCAGCTCGTGGCCCATGACCAGCGGCGGCACGCGGAACGGGTCGCGCGTTGCGAAGCCCTCCAGGTCCGAGCCGCAGACGCCCACGGCCCCGACCTCCACGACGATGCCCTCCTCGCGCGGGTCGGGCTCGGGCTCGTCGAATTCCCGCAGCTCCAGCCTGCCCGGCTCGGTGTAGACCACCGCGCGCATCGTGGTTCCCTCCCGCCGATCGTGAACGCCCCGCGACAGATGTGTCGCGCGCCATTCAACCTCGCGTGGGCGCGCCGTCCAGGACCGTCGACAGTGACGAGCACCCCAGGGCGTCGGCGCCCGCGTCGAGCAACGCCGTGGCAGCGTCCCAGGTGCGGATCCCGCCGGCCGCCTTGACGTGGGCGTGGCCGTCGACCGCGTCGCGCATCAGCCGGACGTCGTCGACCGAGGCGCCGCGGGGCCCGAAGCCGGTCGAGGTCTTGACCCAGCCGACGCCGGCGTCGACGCACAGCCGGCAGGCGTGCTCGACCAGCTCGGGCGACAGGTGACCGGTCTCCAGGATCACCTTCAGCGTCACGCCACCCTCGCGGGCGGCGGCGGCCAGCGCCTCGACATCCGCGCCGACCGCCGCGTCCTCCCCGCCCAGCAGGCACCCGTAGGCC
>JALYGZ010000257.1 GCA_030776845.1 Actinomycetota bacterium | reverse complement strand
GGGTGACCCCAGGCACGCGCGCACGGCCAGCGCACGCTCTCCGGTCTCGGCCAGCCCCAGCCGCCGGGCCTCGCTGTCCAGCGCCGCCGGGCCCCACGCGGTGAAGCGCACCAGCCGGCAGCGTGATAGGACCGTGTCCGGCAGCTCGTCGGGGTCGGCGACCTCCAGCACCCAAGAGGTGGTCGGCGGCGGCTCCTCCAGCCTTTTGAGGAAGGCGTTGGCCGCGGCCTCGTTCATGCGGTCGGCCTCGAGCACGCGCAGCACCTTCCACCGCCCCTCGGGCGCCGAGCGGAACGCGGCGGGCAGCCACCGCTCGCGGACCTCGGCGACGCGGTGCGCGGCGCCGGTGGGGGCGAACTCCCAGTACGCCGGGTACACGCCGCGCAGGCAGCGGTCGCAGACGTCGCACGCGCCGCACGGCGGATCCGCCTCGGGGCAGTTCAGCGCCGCGGCCAGCGCGCGGGCCGCTCGCTGCTGGCCGACGTCGGCCGGCCCGACGAAGGCCCACGCGTGCGTCGTGTCCCCCCGCTCGACGGAGGCGCGCAACACGCCGGTCGCGTGCTCCTGGGCGGGCACCGGCCACACGGGCGCCTCGGGGTCCCGGCGCGGGCCGTGGGAACTCACCGGATCACGCGGTCGTCGCGGCGTCGTCGCGGGGAGGCTGGACCGTCTCGCCCCGGGGACGGGCGGGCTTGTCCGGTCGTGGCAGCCACGGGTGCAGCCCCGCGCGCACGCGCGCGGCGACGCGCGCCTCGTCCTCGTCGGCGCGGACGACCACGTAGCGGCGGCGGTCACTGCGGGCCAGCTGCCGGTAGCCCTCGGCGATCACGCGGTGGAACTCCCCGCCTTCCGCCTCGATCCGGTCGGCAGCGGAGCGCCGCCCCGCACGTCGCAGGCCCTCCTGCGGGTCGAGGTCCAACAGCACCACGGCGTCGGGCAGCACGCCCTCGGTCGCCCAGCGGTTGATCTCGGCCACATTGGTCTCGCCGAGTCCCCGGCCCCGGCCCTGGTAGACCAGCGAGCTGTCGACGTAACGGTCGGTGAGCACCACCTTGCCCGCCTCCAGAGCCGGGCGGATGAGCCCGCCGACGTGCTCGGCGCGGGCCGCGGCGTACAGCAGCGCCTCGGTGCGGGCGTTCATCGGCTCCAGCCCGCGGTCGAGGACCAGTGCGCGGACGCGCTCGGCCAGCTGTGAGCCGCCCGGCTCCCGCGTGACGACGACGTCGCGCCCCTCCTCGCGCAAGGTGCGCGCCAGCGTCGCCATCTGCGTCGACTTGCCCGATCCCTCCACGCCCTCGAAGGCGATGAGGACGCCGGCGTTGTCCTGGCGCCCACCCGCCCACGGCAGGCGCATGCGCTGGGCGGGTCCCTCGCGCAGGCCCCTGTCGAAGCCGCGCCACGACAGCAGCGCGGCGACCAGGGCGACCAGGCCGGACAGGAATGCGGTGATGCGCACGCCGTCGGGGGCGAACGTGCGCCCGCTGAGCAGCACGAGGATGCCGTCGATTCCCGCGGCCAGGAACGGGCCGAACACCAGAGCGGAGAACATGGCGATCCGCGTGACGGTGTAGAAGGCGGCGAACGTCTTGCCCCGGACCTCGTCGTCGGCGTGCTCGCCGAGCAGCGTGTAGCCGATGACGAAGCTCAGGCCCGACACGCCGCCCAGCAGGAAGCCGGCGACCGACGTGGCCGGCAGCGAGGGCATCGTGGCGACGACCATCGCCATCACGGCGGTGGCCGACAGCACGACCGGGAACACGCGCTCCCTGGGGAAGCGGGCGGTCAGGAAGGGCACGAGCAGGATGCCCAGCACCAGCCCGGTGCCGACGACGGCCATGAGCGGCGCCCAGTCCGTGCTCCGGCCGCCCAGCGACTGCTTGACGAAGGCCGGGCCCAGCGCGACGACGACGCCGGCGCCGAACGCCGCGCCGACCACGCCGACGATGAGCGAGCGGATGACGTGGCGCTCCCTGATGAACTGCAGGCCCTCGCGCAGCTCCCCGAGGATCCCGGAGGTCTCGGAGGCGTCGGCCCGCCGCCCGTGCTCGGGCATCCGGACCCTGGTCACCAGCAGGCCGGCGGCCACGAACGTCGCCGCGTTGAGCAGCAGCGCGAACTGGGTGCTGCTCACCGCCTCCAGGCCCATCCCCTGCAGCAGGGCGCCGAGGCCGACCAGCACCGTCGCGACGAACGCCCCGAACGGCAGGGTGCCGTAGCTGACGAGCAGGTTGAGCTGGTTGGCCTGGGTCAGATGCCGCCGTTCGACGATGACCGGCAGCGACGCGTCCTTGGCGCTCATGTACATCAGGGACAGGCACTCGACGGCGAACGTCAGCGCGAGCAGGGCGCTGAGCTCACGGGAGAAGGCGATCCCGACGAACAGCGCCCCCCGGCCCAGGTCGGTGAAGACCATGAGGCGCTTGCGGTCGTAGCGGTCGGAGATGACCCCGGCGACGGGGCCGACGACCAGGCTGGGCACCAGGCGCGCGGCCATGATCGCGCCGAGGCCGAAGACCTGTGCGCGCGGTTGCGACTCGGACAGCGACACGACGAGGGTCTGCAGCGCGACGAGCCCGACCCAGTCGCCGAGACTTGAGCCCACGGCCGAGATGAACCAAAGCCGGTAGTTGCGGTTGCGCAGCAGGGCCCGGTAGGCGGACAGGGGGGCGCCGCCGGTGACCAGGGACCCCACGGCCCGGGAGTCGCCCGACGGACCGCCGGCGCGATGAGCGCTGATACTGCTCCCTCCCGGTATGGTGAATGACGCGGCGTGGAACCCGGCGGCTGCGTCAACCGGCCCGCTGTTGGTTCACCGAGCGTACTCGTCCGTCCGCGGAGGTCACCATCACCCCCACACCGGGACCGGGGGACCCCAGGACCGCGCCGGTGCTGGGCGATCTCGCCGATGCCGCCGACGAGGCTGCCGTCCTGCTGGCCCGCGCCGAGGCCGCTCCGGGCGCGTCACGGGCCAACCGGCAGGGGGGGCACGTCGGCAGGGACGGCAGCCGCCGCTCGCTGATCCGCCACCTGGCCAACTACGCCGCGGCGGCTGCCCTCGCCGAACAGCACGCCAGCCACGGCGGCAATGTGACGAGGGGGGATGCCAGCCACGGCGGCAATGTGACCATGGGGGATGCCAGCCACGGCGGCCGAGTACTAGACGTGGGCAGCGGGGTGGGGGCCCTGGGGGCCTGGCTCGCCAACCGGCTCGGGTGGGACCTGACGCTGGTGGACGCGGACCCGTTGGTGCGGCGGGTGGCGTCGGCGGCGTTCCGGCAGGCGGGCATCCAGGTGCACCTCGATGCGGTGCCGGACGGTTCGGCCGGGCTGGTGACGGCGATGGAGGTCGTCGAGCACGTGCCCCCCGGCGGGCAGCGGGGCTTCGTCGCGGCGCTGCGAGCCAAGGTTGCCCCGGGCGGCCTGCTCGTGGTGTCGACGCCGGACGAGAGCGGCTACCCGGGCGGATGGTCGGGCTACGCCCCGCACGTGGGGGTCCTGGACGCCGACGGCCTGCAGCGGTTGCTGCGCCGGCACGCGGGGCCGGAGGCCACCGTCTGGCGCCTGGAGGGCGAGGTGTTCGAACTCGACGGCGTCCGGCGGCTGCTCCATCCGGTCGTCAACCGGGTGTGGGGACGCGCCGCCGGCGCGATGCCGGGTCCCTGCCACATCCTGGGCGGCTGGGCGACCGGCGTGCTGGGCCGCGTCCGCCCCGGAGGCGACGTGCGGACCGACGACGTCCGTCTGGCCCCACCCGCCGAGGGCTCGGGCACCGGCCTGATCGGCGTCGTGCCGGTGCCCGCCGCC
>JALYGZ010000256.1 GCA_030776845.1 Actinomycetota bacterium | reverse complement strand
AGCGCCGACCTGGCGGCCACCCTGGTCGAGGGCCTGCGGCTGCTGACGTGGACACGCTTGAGCGCACAGCTCGGTAATGCCGACCACGGCCCCAGCGGTGACCGCGTCGACTGGGGGACCCTACCGGGCCCACTGCGCGCCCAGTTCAGCGACACCTTCGGCGCGATCCGCTCGGCCCAGGACGCGCTCCGGACGCGCTACCGGCTGACCGGGGGGCCGTGACCAGGCCCCACCGCGCGAAAGCGCGAGCAGCCCGACGCCCCTGGCGGGGTGGTCGGTCAGCCGGCGCGTTCGCGGACCATCTCGAGCACCTGCGCGGGATGACCCGCGGGGTCGGGGACGGGATAGACCACCCGGTGGAGGCGACGGTCGGCGGTCACCAGCAGCGTGGCGCGACGGATACGGGCAGGGGACCCTCCCGTGGCGAAGGTCGGCAGGTTTAGGGCCTCGACCAGCCGATGGTCGTGGTCGCTGAGCAGCGGGTAGGTCAGTCCCTGCCGCGACGCGTACGCGGCTTGCTCGTCGGGGGTCTGGGTGCTGACGCCTCGCAGCGCCGCCCCCACGGCACCGAACTGATCGACGAGGTCACCGAAGGCGCACGACTCGGCGGTGCACCCGTAGGCGCCCGGGACCGCCGACCACCCGTCCGGCAGGGGCTCACCGGGCGCACCCGTGGCCGGATACAGGAACAGCACGGTCGACGGCGCGTCGGCGACGACCTCAAGCGACCCGCCGGTCGTGGCGGGGAGTTCCAGCCGTGGGACGAACATGCCGGCGCGCAGATGGTCATAGGCGCCGTCGTCATGGGTCTGCCGGGTGCCCGGGAACTCAGACCTCACCGGCTACCCCATCGATCGGTGCCAGCTCCGCCTCGCCCGGACAGCTCCTCCTCCAGGGCCAGCAGCGCGGTGTGGTCCAGCTCGCCGCGGCCGGTGCCCCGGGCCGCGACCAGCAGCTGGGACACCACCGCCGTGAGCGGGACGGCGACGCCGTGCTCACGGGCCGTGGCCAACGTGATCGTGATGTCCTTGTGGTGCAGGTCGATGCGGAACCCGGGCTCGAACTCTCGGGCCAGCATCCCCTCGCCCTTGCGCTCGATGATCGCGTTGCCCGCCAGGCCGCCGGCGAGGACCCGCATGGCCGCCTGCATGTCCACGCCACAGGCCTCCAGCAGCACGATCGCCTCGGCGACGAGCTGGATCGTCCCGCCGACGAGCAGCTGGTTGGCGGCCTTGACGATCTGGCCCGACCCGGCCTCGCCGACCCGGATGACGGTCTCGCCCAGCACGTCCAGCAGCGGCTTGGCCGCCCGGAAGTCCTCCTCGGAGCCGCCGACCATGATCGAAAGCGACCCGTCGACGGCCCCGGCCTGGCCGCCGCTGACCGGCGCGTCGAGCACACGCACGCCCCGCTCGGCCGCCGCCTGTGCGACCTGGGTCGACGTCTGGGGCCTGATCGTGCTCATGTCGACCAGCAGCAGCCCTTCGGACGCACCCGCGAGCACGCCGCGGTCGCCGTGGACGACCTCCTCCACCTGCGGCGAGTCGGGCAGCATGAGGATCACCACGTCGCTGCGGCCGGCGACGTCCGCCGGGTCCTTCGCCGCGCTCGCGCCCGCCGACTCGAGGTCCTCCACGGGTTCCCGCGAGCGGTTGTGCACGACCAGGTCGTGGCCCGCACCCACAAGGTTGTGGGCCATGGGCTTGCCCATGACCCCCAGTCCGATGAAACCGACCCTCGTCACCCCGTAACCTCCTCATCGCCCAGCCAGTCGAAGCTGTCCTGGGTGCTGCCCGTGGCCTTGTACTCCAGTCCCACCCAGCCGTCGTAGCCGGCCCGTTCCAGCGCACCGAACACCCGCGGCCAGGCCACCTCGCCGGTCCCGGGCTGGCTGCGCCCGGGCGGGTCGGCGATCTGCACGTGGGTCATGCGACCCGCGTGCTCGTCGATGGTGGCGATGAGGTTTCCCTCGCTTCGCTGGTGCTGGTAGACGTCGTACAGCCAGCCCAGCCGCGCGCCGGACCCAGTGTGCACCCGCTCGACGGCCGCGAGGACGCCCGCCGAGGTCTGCAGCGGGTAACGCGGCTGCTCGTGCGGGTTCTGCGCCTCGAGCACCACCGTCG
>JALYGZ010000255.1 GCA_030776845.1 Actinomycetota bacterium | reverse complement strand
CAGGGCCGGTCGTCCCCGCACCAGCCACGCCTCCAGCGCCGCCCGGGCCGGCCGCCCGAGCGGGACCACCCGCTGCCTCCCGCCCTTGCCGGTGCATCGCACCGTCCGGGCCTGCAGGTCGATGTCGTCCACGTCCAGGCCCACCAGCTCGGAGATGCGCAGACCGGCGGCGTACAGCAGCTCCAGCAGCGCCCGGTCGCGCAGCTGCACGGTCGACCCCCCCGACGGCGTGCCCAGCAGGCGCTCGACCTGCTCGAGGCTCAAGGCCCTGGGCAGCGGCCGCGGCGCCCGGGGGCCGCGCAGCCCGGCGGACGGATCGTGCCCGGTCAGGCCCTCGCGGACCAGGAAGCGGTGCAGCCCACGGACCGTCACCAGGGTGCGCCCGATGGACGACAGTGCGTAGGGGCTCCCCGCGGCGGTGCGCCGGGCCCGTAGCCAGGCCAGGAAGCCCTCCAGGTCCTCCGGCGACGCCTCTGTGGCGGCGCCCACGCCGGTCTCGCGCAGGTACTGCGCGTACACCGCCAGGTCGCGGCGGTAGGCGCCCAGGGTGCGCGCGCTCAGGCCTCGCTCCGCGGACAGGTAGTCCAGGTACCGCCGGGCGTCCCGTTCGCCCACGGCTGGTCAGTCGTGCGACCCGGATGCGGGCAGGACGTCGGACAGGTCGGTGTGCGCCAGGTCGTGCGCCTCGGCGACCCCCGCGTTGGTGATGGCCCCGTCGACGACATTGAAGCCCCGCGCCAGGGCGGGGTCCCGGGCCGCCCCCGCGACGCCGTGCTCGGCGATCCTGGACACGTACGGCACGGTGACGTTCGTCAACGCGAACGTCGACGTGCGCGGCACGGCCCCGGGCATGTTGCCCACGCAGTAGTGCACCACCCCGTCGACGAGGTAGGTCGGCTCGCGGTGGGTCGTCACCCGGCTGGTCTCCGAGCACCCGCCCTGGTCGATGGAGATGTCCACGAACACCGCGCCGCGGCGCATCGAGGCGACCATGTCCTCGGTGAGCAGCCGCGGTGCGCGGGCGCCGGGGACGAGCACGGCGCCGATGACCATGTCCGCCTCGGCCACCTGCTCCTCGAGCGTCAGGCGGTTGGACACCAGCGTGACGATCTTGCCCTGGTGGATGGCGTCGACGTAGCGCAGCTTGTCGACGTCGAGGTCCAGGATCGTGACGCGGGCCTCCATCCCCGCCGCGATCCAGGCGGCGTTGCGGCCGGAGACGCCGGCGCCGATCACGACCACGTGCGCCGGCAGGACCCCGGACACCCCGCCCATGAGCGTCCCGCGGCCCCCGCGAGGGGCCTCCAGCTCCTTCGCGCCGACCTGCGGGGCCATGCGCCCGGCGATCTCGCTCATCGGCGCCAGCAGCGGCAGGGCGCCGTCGGCCTGCTCGACGGTCTCGTAGGCGATCGCGGTGATGCCCGACTTCACGAGGGCGTCGGTCAGGGGCCGCTCGGCGGCCAGGTGCAGGTAGGTGAACAGCACCAGGTCGGGCCGCAGGTGCTCGAACTCCTCCTCCACGGGCTCTTTCACCTTCAACAGCAGCTCGGCATCGGCCCACACCCGCGTGGCGTCGTCGACGATGCGGGCCCCCGCGCGCGTGTAGTCGTCGTCGGTCAGCGAGGAGCCGGTGCCCGCGCCCGCCTGCACCGCGACCTCGTGACCGGCCACCGTCAGCTCCCGCACCCCCGCCGGGGTGATGGCGACCCGGTACTCGGACTCTTTGACCTCGGCCGGCACACCGATCCTCACGGCGACCCCCTTCCCCGCCCGCGACCCGTGGCCGCCAGCGCACCGGATTCTATTCCGCCGGCGCGTCCCGTCGGCCGGCCGCCTCCAGCCGGGCCTGTCCCAGCAGCAGCCCGATGACCGTCTTGGCGTCGCACAGCTCGCCGCGGTGGGCCGCCTCGACGGCTTCGGGCAGGGGCATGCGCACCACCTGCATGCCGACCTCCTCGGCGTCGGCCGAGAAGTCGTCCGGGGGGCGGGCCGGCCGCAGGTCCGTCGCCAGGTAGACCGTCGTCCGCTCGTCGGTCCAGCCGGCGGAGTTGGCGAACGTGACGAGCTCCTCGAGCCGCCCCGGTTCCAGCCCGACCTCCTCGATCAGCTCGCGGCGGGCCGCGTCGTCGGGGGTCTCGCCCTCGACGTCGAGGAGGCCGGCGGGCACCTCCAGGAGCCACTGGCGCACCGGGTGGCGGTACTGGCGCACCAGCACGACGCACCCCCGGTCGACGGCCACCACCGCGACCGCGGGCACGTGCTCCATCACCTCGCGCGGCCGGGTGTGGCCGTCGGGCATGCGCACCCGGTCCATGCGGGCGCGCGACAGCACGCCGTCGTAGACGGTCTCGCTGGACTCGACGTGGTACTCGCTCATACGGTCTCCGGGGTCGGCGGGTGCCGTCTTGTTACCATCGGTGGTCCAGTGGATTCTCGTATGCGCCCCGCGGACGGGCTACCGGTACCCTCGCCGCGCCAGCTCGTCGTGGGCCTCGTCGGCGGGCTGGTCACGGCCGGGGGCCTCGTGCTGATGGTGCTGCCGGGCCCGGGCGTCCTGGTCGTCCTGGCCGGCCTGGCCATCCTGGCCTCCGAGTTCCGCTTCGCGCGCCGCCTGCTCGCCTGGGCCCGCGAGCGCGCCCAGGGCGCCCGGCGCCGCCCACCCCGGGGCTGAGCCGGGCAGTCTAGGCGCGGGCGCTCATGGGCTCGGGCAGCCGGCCGGACTGGGCCAGCATGCGGTCCAGCGCGGCGCCGACGAAGTCGCGGAACAGCGGCTGCGGGCGGTTGGGACGGGAGCGCAGCTCGGGGTGGAACTGCGAGCCGACGAACCATGGGTGCTCGGCCAGCTCGATCATCTCCACGAGGCGGTCGTCCGGTGACAGCCCGGCGAAGACCATGCCCGCCTGCGACAACCGTCGGCGGTAGCGGTTGTTGACCTCCCAGCGGTGCCGATGGCGCTCGTACACGACCGGCTCGCGGTAGGCGGCGGCGGCGCGGGTGCCCGGCGTGACCTTGCACGGGTACACGCCCAGGCGCATCGTGCCGCCCAGGTCGACGACGCCGCGCTGGTCGGGCATGAGATCGACGACCGGCTCCGGGGTCTCCGGGGCGAACTCGCTGGAGTTGGCCTCGACCAGGCCGAGCACATGGCGGGCGAACTCGACCACCGCGACCTGCAGCCCCAGGCACAGCCCGAGGTAGGGCACATGGTGCTCCCGCGCGTACCGGGCCGCGGCGATCTTGCCCTCGATGCCGCGGACGCCGAAGCCGCCGGGCAGGACGATGCCGTGCGCGCCGCCCAGCGACCGCACCGCCGCACCGGGCGCCTGCAGCTCGTCGGCGGGCACCCACAGGATCTCCACCTGCGCGCCGTGGTGGATGCCGGCGTGCGCGAGCGCCTCGACGACCGACAGGTAGGCGTCCGGCAGCGAGACGTACTTGCCGACGACGGCGATCCGGACCGTCTCCTCGGGCGCCAGCGCGCGGCGCACGAGCCGGGTCCACTCGCGCAGGTCCGGCTCGACGGCGGGGTCCAGCCCGAGGCGCCGCACGATGAAGGCGTCCAGACCCTCGTCGCGCAGCACCAGGGGCACCATGTACAGCGACTCGACGTCGTGGGCGCTGACGACTCCTTCGATGTCGACGTCGGACAGCATCGCGATCTTGCGCTTCAGGTCCGGCGACAGGGGGCGGTCGCTGCGGCACACGACCGCGTCGGGCTGGATGCCGATGCTGCGCAGCTCCCGGACGGAGTGCTGCGCCGGCTTGGTCTTCAGCTCCCCGGTCGGGGCGATGAACGGCACCAGCGCGCAGTGCACGTAGCAGATGCTCTCGCGCCCGACGTCGTAGCGGAGCTGGCGGATCGCCTCCAGGAACGGCAGGCCCTCGATGTCGCCGACGGTGCCGCCGACCTCGGTGACGACGACGTCGACGTCGTCGGCCAGCGCCAGGATCGCCCTCTTGATCTCGTTGGTGACGTGGGGGATGACCTGGACGGTCTCGCCCATGTAGTCCCCACGGCGCTCCTTGGCGATGACCGAGGAGTAGATCTGGCCGGTCGAGACGCTGCACGCCCGGGTGAGGTTCTCGTCGATGAACCGCTCGTAGTGGCCCAGGTCCAGATCGGTCTCGCCGCCGTCCTCGGTGACGAACACCTCGCCGTGCTGGAACGGGTTCATGGTGCCCGGGTCCACGTTGACGTACGGGTCGAGCTTCTGCATGACGACCCGCAGGCCTCGCGACTTCAGCAGCCGGCCGATGGACGCCGCGGTGATGCCCTTGCCCAGGGACGACGAGACGCCCCCGGTCACCAGGATGTGCTTGGCCACGCGCAGTCCCTTCCGTCCGGTGGGGGTGCGCGGCGCCTCTTCCAACGCTACCAGCAGGCGCCCGGCGCCTCCGGGAACCGGCGCGCCCCGCTCGCCGGGTCGACGAGGACCGGGCGCGAACCGGTCAGGGCGGCGCGACGAAGGGATCCCGGACCCGCACCCCCGCGATGCCCTGGCCCGCGTTGAGGTCCTCCGACCAGAGCACCGCACAGCCGAGCTCGGCCGCGCTGCGGATGATCATCGCGTCCCAAAGGACAGCCCCGCGTCATGGCCGAGCACCGTCGCGGCGATCACATCGCGCACGGTGGGTGCATGGGTCGGCCAACGTCCGAGCGTGCGGCGGCGCTCGACGGCGACGGACTTTCGGCTAGTGCAGGCCGAACTTGTCGCGGACCCGCTCGTAGAAGTCGAAGGTGCCGAAGCGCGCCAGGCGCACCGGCACCTCGCCCCGGGAGACCCGCACCCGTCCGCCCGCCGGCACGTCCAGCGTCTCGCGCCCGTCGAGGCTGACCAGACAGGTGTTGTGTCCGCCGACCGGGCGCACCGACAGCATCTCGGCCGGGTCCACGACGATGGTTCGGTCGAACAGCGAGTGGGGCGCGACCGGGACCAGCAGGATGGCGTCCACCAGCGGCGACAGGATGGGGCCCCCGGCGCTGAAGGCGTAGGCGGTCGAGCCGGTGGGGCTCGCGCAGATGATGCCGTCGGCGGGCACGTGGGCGAACGGCGCGTCGCCGACGCGCACCTCCAGGACGACCAGCCGCTGGCGGTCGGTCCGCTCGATAGAGGCCTCGTTCAGCGCCCAGCTGCCGGCGACGGTCCGCCCGTCGGCGTCGTCGACCTCCACCAGCAGCGTCATGCGCTCTTCGACAGTGAATGCGCCGTCGACGAGGCGCCGCAGCACCGCCCTCACATCGGGGGCCGCAACCTCGGACAGGAAGCCGAGCCGGCCCAGGTCCACGCCCGCCAGCGGGAGTCCCTGGTCCCGGGCCATGTAGGCGGCGCGCAGGAACGTGCCGTCGCCGCCGAAGACGACGACCACGTCGGCGCGGTCGCCGAAGGACGAGGGGTCACGGACGTCGATGGCGCCGTCCCAGCCGTCGCCGCTGCAGCCGACGATGCCGACGCCCTCCTCGCGCAGAAGGTCGACGGCCGCCAGGGCCGCCTCCCTCGCCTCGGGACGGCCCCCGTGCACGACCAGCCCGACGACACCGGGCGCGGTGGGCAGTCGCGCGCTGGGGCCCGGCGACGTCGTCACGCGATCATGCTACCGGCTGGGCGCGAGCCGCCGCCCCGCCGCGACCGCCCGGTCCAGCACGGCGCCGACGTCGGGCTGTCCTGCCC
>JALYGZ010000254.1 GCA_030776845.1 Actinomycetota bacterium | reverse complement strand
GACCCCGGCGCCGGCCGCCGCGGCGCCCGCGCAGCCGGACGCCCGCCGGGGAGGGCCGGCCGAGTTGGTCGTCCACGCCGAGGGCAGGCCGCGCGTCGTGCGGCTGGAAGGTGAAGGGGGGGGCGTCGTGTTCGGCCGGGCCCCGGACGCGACCGTGACGCTGTCGGACCAGTACGCCAGCGAGCGTCACGCCCGGGTGTACCAACGCAACGGTGAGTGGGTCGTCGCCGACCTCGGCTCCACCAACGGCACCTTCCTCAACCGGTCCCGGGTGACGGCGCCCACGCCGATCAGCGCCGGCGACCAGCTGGGCATCGGGGAGACCGTCGTGCAGGTGCGCCCGTGACGAGCCCGACGAGCGACCTGCGGCTGACCGCCTCGGCGCGGACGGACGCCGGCCGGATCCGGGAGGGCAACGAGGACAGCCTCTACGCCGGCGCCACCGTGTTCGCGGTCGCCGACGGGATGGGGGGGCACCTCGCCGGCGAGGTCGCGTCGGAGACCGCCCTCGGGCCCATCGCCGAGCTCGACGGGCGGGAGTTCGTCGACGACGACGAGGCGTCGCGGGCTCTGGCCGAGGCCATCGATGCCGCGAACGCTCTCGTCGCCGAGCGGGCGGCGCAGAACCCCGACTACCAGGGCATGGGGACGACCCTCACCGCCGTGCTGGTGCGCCAGGGCAGGCTGCACCTCGCGCACGTGGGGGACAGCAGGGCCTACCTGCTGCGCCGCGGCGAGCCGATCGTCCAGCTCACGACGGACCACACGCTCGTCGAGCAGCTCGTCCGCGAGGGGCGCCTCAGCCCGGCCGAGGCCGCGACCCACCCCCAGCGCAGCGTCATCACCCGGGCGGTCGGCGTGGAGCCGGGCGTGCAGGTCGACTCGCTCCCGCCGACGGAGCTGCAGCCCGACGACCAGGTCCTGCTGTGCTCCGACGGGCTGACCGGACCGGTCGAGGACGACGAGATCGCGCGCATCCTCCACGAGGACCCGGACGCCGACAGCGCCTGTCAGGCCCTGGTCGACGCTGCGAACGCCAACGGCGGCCCGGACAACATCACCGTCGTGCTGCTGCGGGCCGAGCCCGACCCCGGTGACGACCACGCCGTCGGGCGCCGGGTTGCCCCGGCCACCGTCGTCGGCCGGCCGGACTCCGGCCGGCTGTCCGACACGGCTGCCTCCGACGGCGAGGCCGTGGCCGGTCACGGCCGGCCCGGCGGACCCGCCGGGAGGCCCCTGCGGGTGCTCGCGGCAGCCATGGCGGTCGTGGTGGCGCTGACGGCGCTGGCCGGTGCGGGCGTGTGGGTGCTGTCGCGCTCCTGGTTCGTGGCCGACCAGGACGGGTCGGTGGCCATCTTCCGCGGCGTCGACCAGGAGGTGGCCGGCATCGCGCTGTGGCGTCTGGTCGAGAAGACCGACCTGCGCACCGCCGAACTGCCCACCTTCCGCCGTCGCCGTCTCGCCCAGGGCATCGAGGTCGCCTCGCGGGAGGAGGCCCGCCAGGCGGTGAACGACATGCGCCCGTCGCGACCCGGGACTTCGCCGACGAGGCGTCGGTGAGGCTGCGCCGCGCCGTCGACCCCGCCGTCCGGGCCGTACGGTCCCGGTCGAACACCGAGGTGCGACTGCTCGTGCTGGCCGTGCTCGTCGTGCTCTGCGCCTACACGCTGGTGGGCCTGTCCCAGGAGGAGGCACTGCCGGGCGACCTTCCCGTCTACGCCGCCACCCTGGCGGGGATGGCGGTCGGCGCCCACCTGTGCTCCCGGTGGCTGGCCCCCGGCGCCGATCCGGTGCTGTTGCCGCTGGCCTTCCTGCTCAACGGCCTGGGGCTGGCCATGGTCCGACGGATCGACTTCGCCTACGCCGCGGCTGACCCCGACACGCCGGCGCTGGCCCCCGCCCAGACGGTGTGGACGGTCGTGGGTCTCGTCGCCTTCTGCCTGACCCTGGCCGTGGTGCGCGACACCCGCGTCATGGACAGCTACCGCTACCTGATCGGCGCATGCGCCCTGGCCCTGCTCGTGCTGCCGCTCGTGCCCGGCCTGGGCTACAGCGTCCGCGGGGCCCAGCTGTGGGTGCGCCTGGCCGGCTTCACCGTGCAGCCGGCCGAGTTCGCCAAGATCGGCCTGACGATCTTCTACGCCAGCTACCTGGCGGAGAAGCGGGCGCTGCTGTCGGAGGCCACCAGCCGCCTCGGGCCGCTGCTCGTCCCGCCGGCGCGGGCCTTCGGTCCCGTGCTCGTCGCCTGGATCGCCAGCCTTGCCGTACTGGTCCTGCAGAGCGACCTGGGGCTGTCGCTGCTGTTCTTCGGCGCGTTCGTCCTGCTGCTGTACGTCGCGACCGGCCGGCTGGCCTACCCGATCCTCGGGACACTGCTGTTCGCCACCGGTGGCCTGTTCGCCTGGTCGACGCTGGACCACGTCCGCCTTCGCATCGAGATCTGGCTGGACGTATGGAGCCTGCCTGACGAGGGCTACCAGCTGGCGCAGTCGCTGTTCGCGCTGGGCACCGGCGGGGTGCTGGGCGTCGGCTGGGGCCAGGGCCGCCCGGACTTCATCCCGGACGTGCACACCGACTTCATCTTCGCGGCGTTCGGGGAGGAAGCGGGCCTGGTGGGCTCGAGCGCCCTCTTGCTGTGCTACTTCCTGATCGTGGGGCGCGGCTTCGCCACGAGTCTGCGCTGCCGCAACGACTTCGAGACGCTGCTCGGCACCGGTCTGACCGCCCTGTTCGGGCTGCAGGTCTTCATCATCCTCGGTGGGGTCACCCGCCTCATTCCCCTGACCGGTCTCACCCTGCCCTTCGTCTCCTACGGGGGCTCGTCGCTGGTGGCCAACTACGTGCTCATCGCCCTGCTGCTGCGGCTGTCGGCCAACCAGCCGGCGGGACCGGCGTGAGCCGCCAGGTCCGCCGCGTCGCCGCGGGGCTGTTCGCGCTGTTCGGCGCCTTGTTCCTCAACCTGAACTACGTGCAGGTCCTCCGGGCCGACGAGCTGGCCGACCACCCGCGCAACGTCCGCGGGCTCATCCGCGAGTACGAGGTGCAACGGGGGTCGATCCTGGCCCGGTCCGCCGACCAGCCCGTCGAGGTCGCCCGCTCCGTGGAGACCGACGACGCGCTGCGCTTCCTGCGCCGCTACCCCGAGGGCCCGCTGTTCGGGCACGTCACCGGCTTCTCCTCGCTGGTGTACGGCAACACCGAGATCGAGGCGGTCTTCGATGACCAGCTGGGGTCGGGGGGGCGACAGCGGCTCGTGCACAGCGTCACCGATCTGCTGGCGGGGCGGGAGGAGACCGGTGACGACGTCGTGACCACCGTCCGCACGTCCGTGCAGCGGGCCGCCGCGGCCGGCCTGGGCGGGCGCAAGGGGTCGGTCGTCGCGCTCGACCCGCGCAACGGTGAGATCCTGGCCCTGTGGTCGTCGCCCTCCTACGACCCCAACACGCTGTCCGGTCACGAGCCCGGCCGCATCCGCGCCCACTGGCGGCAACTGCAGGACCACCCGGACGACCCGCTGGTGAACCGGGCGATCCGCAGCCTGTACCCCCCGGGGTCGACGTTCAAGGTCGTCACGGCCGCCGCCGCGCTGGGCCAGGGCATCAGCCCCGACACGACGTTCCCCGATCCGGTCGAGCAGGAGCTGCCGAACACCACCGCCACCATCGGCAACTTCGGCGGCGGTACCTGCAACGGGGGATCCCCCATCTCCTTCAGCCAGGCCCTGACGGTGAGCTGCAACACCACCTTCGCGCAGCTGGGCCTGCGGGTCGGCGAGCGGGGCCTGGTCCAGCAGGCCCGCCAGTTCGGCCTCAACCGCTCCTGGCAGCTGCAGATGCCGGCCGTGGCGACCAGCGCCATCCCGGCCGACCTGGACCAGGCCGAGCTCGCCCAGAGCGCGATCGGTCAGCGAGACGTGCGCGTCACCCCGCTGCAGGTCGCGGTGATCTCCGGGGCCGTCGCCAACGGGGGGCGGCTCATGGCGCCACGCATCGTCAAGCGCGTGGAGAACTTCAGCGGCGGCCTCGTCGAGAGGTTCCCCCCCGAGCCGCTGGTGCTGGACGGCGATGCGCGCGCGGTCAGCCGGGACGTCGCGGCCACCCTCCGTGAGATGATGACCTCCGTCGTCGCGTCCGGGACGGGCACGGGCGCGCAGTTGCCCGGCGTCGCCGTGGCGGGCAAGACCGGCACCGCCGAGACCGACACCGGCGAGCCGCCGACCGTGTGGTTCACCGGCTTCGCCCCCGCGGAGGACCCACGCGTGGCCGTGGCCGTGGTGCTCGAGGAGGGCGGCGGCCAGGGCGAGGCGGCGACCGGTGGGGCGGTCGCCGCGCCGATCGGCGGCCAGGTGATCCGGGCCGCCCTCGCGGCCGAGGAGTGACCCACGATGGATGAGACGACACCGCTGGGCAGCGCGGACCGCCGGGTGATGGCGGGACGCTACGCGCTGCGGGCGTCCCTGGGAACCGGCGGGATGGCCGAGGTGTACCTGGGCCACGACCGCGTGCTGGAGCGCGACGTGGCGGTCAAGGTGCTGCACGGCCGCCACGCCGAGGACCCGACGTTCGTGGCCCGCTTCCGCCGTGAGGCGCAGGCCGCCGCCCGCCTCAGCCATCCCAACGTCGTCGCCGTCTACGACACCGGCGAGGACGGCGGCCGCCCCTTCATCGTCATGGAGTACGTCGCCGGGCCCAGCGTCGCGGACCTGCTGGCCGGCCAGCACATCCCGCGCGACCGCGCCGTGGAGATCGCCGACGAGGCGGCGCGGGGCCTGCACTACGCGCACGACCGTGACCTGGTCCACCGTGACGTCAAGCCCGCCAACATCCTGGTCGCCGACGACGGGCGGGTGAAGGTGGCCGACTTCGGCATCGCCCGGGCGGTGAGCTCGGAGACCCTTACGCAGACCGCCACCGTGCTCGGCACCGCCGCGTACATCGCGCCGGAGCAGGCCCGCGGCGACCCCGTCG
Organism: Actinomycetota bacterium; assembly: GCA_030776845.1. Classification (GTDB taxonomy): domain Bacteria; phylum Actinomycetota; class Nitriliruptoria; order Euzebyales; family Egibacteraceae; genus JAHWKQ01. The sequence continues at coordinate 578 of JALYGZ010000254.1, read as the reverse complement.
ACCGTCGCACCGACGTCTACTCGCTGGGGTGCGTGCTCTACGAGATGCTCACGGGCCGACAGCCGTTCGGCGGCGAGTCGGCGGTCGCCGTCGCCTACCAGCACATCTCCCAACGGCCGACCCCGCCATCGCAGCTGGAGCCCTCGCTGCCCGACGACCTCGAGGCGGTCGTGCTCAAGGCGATGGCCAAGGATCCGGCCGACCGCTACCAGTCCGCCAAGGAATTCCACCTGGACCTTCGGCGAGTGCTGGCGGGCAGCGCCATCGCGGCGCCGGTGGGCGCCGCCTACGCCGCGACGCAGGTCCTGGGGTCCGACAGCCGAGGTGAGACCGAGGTGCTGGCCCCCGCCACCCACCGCCTGGAGCCGGCCGAGGAGGAGCGGCGGCGGCGCTGGTGGATCCCGTTGCTGCTCGCCCTGCTCCTGCTGGCCCTGCTCGGCCTGGGCGCGTGGCTGCTGTGGGACGACGTGCTGGGGTCGGAGGTGCGCGTGCCGGAGCTGGCCGGGGAGCCGCGCGACGCCGCACGCGCCAGGCTGCGCAGGCTCGGGCTGGAGCCGCGGGCCGGCGACCGGGTCTCC
>JALYGZ010000253.1 GCA_030776845.1 Actinomycetota bacterium | reverse complement strand
GGCTGGTGGTGCAGCGTGTTGTCCGGCCCGGCGACGGTGGCGAACGACCGCACCCGCCCCAGGGGCGTCAGTCCGAGCCGCTCGACCGCCCCGGAGCCGGCCAGCACCATGACGGCGGCGCCGTCGGAGATCTGGCTGGCGTTGCCGGCGGTCACCGTCCCCCCGGGGCTGAACGCGGGGCGCAGCCGCGACAGCGACTCGGTCGTGACGCCGGGGCGGATACCCTCGTCGGCGTCGCAGACCACGGTGTCGCCACCCGGGCCGGGGACGGGCACGGGAACCGTCTCCGCCGGGAAGCGCCCGTCCTTCCAGGCGGTGGCGGCCCGCTCGTGGGACATCGCGGCCCACTCGTCCTGGCGGGCTCGGGTGATGCCCAGCCACTCGTTGGTGCGGTCGGCGACGGCGCCCATGTGGGCGTCGTCGAACGGGTCGCGGAGGCCGTCGTCGAGCATCGCGTCCACCAGGATCCCGTCCCCGGCGCGGTAGCCGGTCCGCACCCGCGGCGCCAGGTGCGGCGCGCGCGACATCGACTCCATGCCGCCGGCCACCACGACGTCGTGCTCCCCGGCGCGGATCGCCAGGTCGGCCAGGTGGACGGCGGTCATCCCCGACAGGCACACCTTGTTGACCGTCACCGCGGGCGTCGACATGCCGATGCCGGCGGCGCACGCCGCCTGGCGGGCGGTGATCTGTCCCTGGCCGGCCTGCAGCACGTGGCCCATGACGACGTGGTCGACCGCGTCGGGGGGAACCCCGGCGCGGTCGAGGGCGCCGCGGATCGCCACACCGCCCAGGTCCATGGCCGTCACCGAGGACAGGCCGCCCAGGAGGCGCCCGATCGGCGTCCGGGCGTACCCGACGATGAGCGCCTCGCGCATCGGCCCGCTGCTGTCCACCCGCCCAGCATGCCCGACGCGCGGCTACACTGCCGCCCGCCCGCCGGGATCCGGGCGCGGGCACCCGAGGGGAGACCCCCACCATGCTGCTGGAGCGCATCGACCACGTCGGCTACGCGGTGGACGACCTCGAGCAGGCCGTCCGCCACCACGAGCGCCTCTACGGGGGGCGGGTCACCCATCGCGAGACCATCGACAGCGACGGCGTCACCGAGGCGCTCGTCGCCGTCGGCGGCTCCTACATCCAGCTGCTGACGCCCACGCGCGCCGACTCCCCTGTCGCCCGCTTCCTCGACCGCCACGGGCCCGGTCTCCATCACGTCGGCTACGGGGTCGCCGACGTCGCCGCCGCGCTGGAGCGGCTGAAGGCGGCCGGCGTGCGCCCGCTCGACGAGTCGCCGCGTCCCGGGTCGCGGGGCACGACGGTGGCGTTCGTGCATCCGCGTGACGCCCTCGGCGTGCTCGTCGAGCTCGTCGAGGACCCGTCCGGCCCCCGCCGGTAGAGACGCCCCGGCTACACTCGCGGCGTGGGTCTGTTCGATCGGTTCCGCCGGGGACGCGGCAAGCCGGCGGGTCCCGGCCCCTCGGCGAGGACGGTGGCGGAGCTCAAGGAGTTCCTGCGCACCCGGCAGGGCGTCGAGGGCTACGCCGAGCCGCCGACGGCCGTCTACGCCATGACCCTGTGCCTCGTCGCGGGCGACGGCGAGTACATCCGCCGGCCGGTGCGCGACGAGCGCCAGTCCCGTGGCCTGTGCAGCGAGTTCGGGGTGCCGCTGTACGACGCGCGCATCGTCGGCTACCCGCGCAGGATGCGCGACTACGAGCGGGGCGTCCGCCGCGAGCGGGTGGAGTTGGCCGACCTGCCGCCGCTCGAGGTCACCGACGAGCGCGAGCGCGACGACTGAGCCCGCCGCGGTCTCAGCGCGGCTCGACGGTGACCCGCTCCAGGAATACGGTCTCGGCGGGCGTCTCACCGTGGCATGGCACCGAGGCGATGCGGTCGGCCGCGTCCATGCCGTCGGCCACCTGCCCGAACACGGTGTAGTCCCGGGGCAGGGCCACGTCGTCCAGGCAGACGAAGAACTGGCTGCCGTTCGTGTCCGGCCCGGCGTTGGCCATCGCCACCGTGCCGCGCCGGTACCCCCGGCTGCGCGCCGCCTGCAGCTCGTCGTCGAGCCGGTAGCCCGGACCGCCCGTGCCGGTGCCCGTGGGGTCGCCCATCTGCACGACGAAGCCGGGCACCACGCGGTGCACGACCGTGGCGTCGAAGAAGCCCTCCCCGGCGAGGAACACGAAGCTGTTGACCGTCTCCGGGGCCTCCTCGGCGAACAGCTCGACGGTCATCGGCCCGCAGGAGGTCTCCAGCGTCGCCAGGTAGCCCCGGCCGGGCTCGACGACTCCCTCGGGGGCGGCGAACCGCGGGCGGTCCCGCCCGGCGCCCGTGGGCACGGTGCCGCCGCAGGCCACCGGCCCGAACTCCCGCTCGCTCACGCCGGTCCCGGAGTCACTCGGCCGGCGCGCTGTTGCGGACCTCGATCCGCCAGCAGTGGCGGTGCCAGTGCCGGCGCAGGTCGCTGTCGCCGCGGGGCCACACGACGACGTGGCCCTCCCCGGACGGCACGACGTTGCCGCACGCCGGGCAGGCGTAGTCCTTGTGCGCCCGGCCGGGGTCGACGCGGCGGACCTCGTACCCGGCCAGCGACAGCTCGTCGTCGGAGTCCGGGGCGGGCAGGGGCCCCAGGTCCCGCAGCGCGGCCGGGTTGTTCCAGGGCCGCGAGGCCCGCTTCTTCCTGCTGCCCGCGCTCATGTCCGCACTCCCGCGAAGGCCAGCACGGCGGCCAGTCCCTCGTCCGACCCCCGCCACCGATGCCTGATGACGTCCGGGCCCGCCGCCGCCAGCAGCCGGCGGACGGCGTACAGGGCCACCCCCACGTCGTCGACCTGCCCGAGCAGGCCGGCCGCGTCCGGCACCAGGTCCATCGGGCTGGCCACGTACACCGCGGCGAGCCCCGCCAGCACCTTGTCCCGGCGCGGCACGCGCGGGTCGCCCGCCAGGTCCTTGAGCAGCAGTGCGACGTGCCCGAGCAGGCGCGGCAGATCGCCCGGCGCCAGGCCGTGCGCCGCCTCGGTGTCGCGTACGCGCCGGCCGGCCTCCGCGAGCGTACGGGCCCGCCGCCACTG
>JALYGZ010000252.1 GCA_030776845.1 Actinomycetota bacterium | reverse complement strand
GCCATGATGCGCGCGGCGGTGGAGCTGGGCGCGCGTGGGGGAGCCGGGCTCTCGCTGCTGTTCCCGGCCACCTCCCTGCTGTACCGCCGGCTGGGCTACGAGCATGCCGGGACGCTGTCGCGTCACCGGCTGGAGGCGCGCCACGCCCCCCTGGTCGGCCCGCCGCTGCGCCCCGCGCAGGGCGAGGAGGACTGGGCGGCGGTGCGCGACTGCCACGACGCGTTCGCCGCGGCGCTGCACGGCCCCGGGCAACGCCCGGCCGACCGCTGGGAGCAGCTGCGCGCGTCGGCCTACCACTTCGTGCTCGAGCCCGAGGACACGGTCGGGCCGATCGAGGCGTACCTGCTGTACGACCACGTCGAGGATCCCGACGACTGGCGCCACCAGCTGGCCGTCCGCGACTGGGCGGCGGTCACGCCGCGGGGGCTGCGCGGCATCGTCGGGATGGTGGGCCGCCACCGCTCCGTGGTGACGGCCGCCACGTTCCCGGGGGTCTTCCCGGACCTGTGGACCGCCTTCGTCGACGAGCAGGACGTGCGCCAGATCGGCGGGATGTGGTGGATGGCCCGTGGCCTGGACCTGCCGGCCGCCGTGGCCGCGCGCGGCTTCCCGCCCGGGCTGTCGGGCTGGGTGACCCTCGCCGTGGACGACCCCCTGCTGCCGGGCGCATCGGGCCCGTGGCGCCTGGAGGTCGACGGCGGCCACGGCCGGCTGTCACCCGCGACCGGGGCACGGGTGCGCCTGGACGCGCGGGCGGTCGGTCCGCTGTTCACGGGCTTCCGCTCGCCGCGGGCGCTGGCCCTGACCGGGCTGGCCGCCGGCGACGCCGCGGCGCTGGAGTGGCTGGGCGGCGCGTTCGCGTCGCCCGCACCGGTGCTGCTGGACTTCTTCTGACCCCGGCGGCGGGGGACCGCTACGCCGACAGGGCTTTCGGGTCGACCAGCACCGGCTTGCGCTTCTCGATGCCGAACAGGTGGTCCAGGGAGAGCCGCCCCGCGCCCAGGACGAGGATGGCCAGGAAGCACGCGATCAGCGCGAGGTCGAGCTCTGCGCCGGGCGCCGGGGGGCTCTCCACGGGGGTGATGAAGCCCACGTCAACCTTCACCAGGTAGATCGCGCCGATCAGGTTCAACGTGAGCAGCAGTGCGGCGAGCCGCGTCAGCAGCCCCACGACGAGGAACACGCCGCCGACCAGCTCGACCAGGGTGACGACCCAGCCCATGAGCACCGGCGCGGGGACGGCGAGCGACTCCAGGACCCCGCCGAAGGCCGCCGGCCCCCCGATCAGCTTCTGGTAGCCGTGCCAGGCCATGATGACCCCGGCCACCAGCCGCAGGATGAGGGGGGCGACGCTGCCCAGGCGGGCGGCGCCGGTCAGCGACAGGGCACTCATGGCGCGTCTCCGTTGTCAATGAGGATCCATGGCTGACATGCGCTGTCAACCACTGTTGCGGATGACTACCGTAGAAGTTTCACAGCTTCAAAGAAAGGAACGCCACGCCACAGGGGCGGTGTTCCCGTCGGCTCACACGACCAGCCTGCGGCGCATGAGGTTCACTGCGGGCGCGTAGAGCAGCGCGGAGAAGCCCAGCAGCCACAGGCCGTGTGAGCCGGCGAGGCCGACGTCGCCGGTCAGAGCCAGGGCGCGGACGAGCTCCACGCCGTGGTGCAGCGGCGTGAACCAGGCGACGGGCTGGGCGGCGGCCGGCAGGCGGGCGATGGGGAAGAAGATGCCACTGAACAGGAACAACGGCGTGACGAACAGCGTGAAGAAATAGCTGAACAGGTCGATCTGGGGGATCAGGCTGGTGAAGATCAGGCCGATGAGGGCGAAGGCCACCCCCGTGAGCAGCAGGCCCAGCGGGGCGAGCAGCGCCCACGGTGAGTGCACGAAGCCCAGCGCGACCATGACGACGAGGAACGCGGTGCCGTAGATGAACGAGCGCGTGACGGCCCACGCCAGCTCGCCCACGGCCACGTCCTCGGGCTCCAGCGGCGTCGTAATGACCGCGTCGTACAGCTTGGCGAAGCGCAGCTTGACGAACACATTGAACGTCGCCTCGAAGACCGCGCCGTTCATCGCCGCGGCGGCGGCCAGGCCGGGCGCGATGAACTCGACGTACTCCACGCCCAGGATGCGGTCGCCGATGTACAGCCCCAGGCCCAGTCCGATCGACAGCAGGTACAGGACCGGCTCGAAGAAGTTCGGCAGCACGTTGAGCTTCCACGACCTGCGGTAGAGGATGAGGTCGCGCTGCCACATCCGCCGCGCGCGCCGCGGTGACACCGACGGCGGCCGCAGCAGCGCCAGCACCCCGTCCTCCCCCCGCAGGGTGGCCGGCCGGGTCGACATCAGTCCACCAGGCTGCGCCCGGTCAGGCGCAGGAAGACGTCCTCCAAGGTGGCGTCGCGCAGCAGCAGCGCCTGGTGGGCCAGCCCCGCCCGACGGACCCTGGTGACGACCGCCTCGCCGTCGTCGGTGTAGACGAGCACCCGGTCGGCGACGACCTCCACGTCCCGCGCCAGCCCGTCCAGCAGGCGGGCGACGCCCTGGGCGTCACCGCCCACGCCGTGCAGCTCGACGACCCGGGGCGCCACGTGCCCGCGGATCAGCTCGGCCGGCGCGCCGGCGGTCACCACGCGCCCGGCCTCGAACACGACGAGCCGGTCGCACAGCTGGGCGGCCTCGTCCATGTAGTGGGTCGTGAGCAGCAGGGTCTTGCCGGCGCGCTTGAGGCTGCGCAGCCGCTCCCACACGAGGTGGCGCGCCTGCGGGTCCAGCCCGGTCGTCGGCTCGTCGAGCACCAGCAGCTCGGGGTCGTTGACGAGGGCCCGCACGATGAGCAGCCGCCGCTGCATGCCGCCCGACAGCTCCTCCACCCGGCTGTCCGCCCGCCCGGTCAGCTGCCCGAAGTCCAGCAGGGCGTCGGCGCGCGGACGGGCCACGGCTCGCGGCACGTCGTGGTACGCGCTGAAGCTCAACAGGTTCTCCCTCACCGTCAGGTCCGGATCCAGGGTCTCGCCCTGGGGGACGACGCCGAGCCGGGCCTTGAGGGCCCGGCGGTCCCCGCGCACGTCCATGCCGAGGACCTCCAGCACACCGTCCGTGGGCGGGGACACGCAGGTGATCATCCTGATCGCCGTGGTCTTACCGGCCCCGTTGGGCCCCAGCAGGCCGAAGCAGCCGCCGGTGGGGACGTCCAGGTCGACGACGTCCACGGCGGCGATGTCGCCATAGCGCTTGGAAAGGCCGCGCGCTCGTACGGCCGGGGAGGCCGTCCGCGCGCCCCCCGTATGGGGCCCCCCGCGTGGTCGGGTCGTCACGTCACCGCCCATCCGTACCGATCCGGCGGCCGCCGGAGGCCCGAACCACCGGTCGTCGTCCCTGTGCCGGGTCCTCGCCAGGCCACCACGGGGTTCCGGCCTGCGATCACCGGGACCTCGTGCGTGGCGCCCCCCTAGACCGCGCCGCGCTGCACCAGGGCCTCGGCGATCTGCACGGTGTTCAAGGCGGCGCCCTTGCGCAGGTTGTCGCCCACGACGAAGAAGCTCAGCGCGTGGGGGTCGTCCAGGTCCGCGCGGACGCGGCCGACCGCCACCTCGTCGCGCCCGGCCCACTCCAGCGGCGTGGGCAGCGGCTCGACCACCAGCCCCGGGAAGCCGCTCAGGACGCCGAGCGCCTCGGCGAGGTCGACCCGGCGGTCGAAGACCGCCCGCACCGCCACGGCGTGACCCACGGCGACCGGCACGCGCACACAGGTCGGCGCCACCCCCAGCTCGGGCAGGCCCAGGATCCTCCGGGACTCGCGGCGCAGCTTCAGCTCCTCGTCGGTGTAGCCGTCGTCGCCGGTCGCCGAGCCCAGCATCGGCACGACGTTGAAGGCCAGCGTCGCCAGGTGGACGCGGTGGTCCGTCAGCTTGGCGGCCGCCGCCCCGTCGTGTCGCAGCAGCTCGGGCTCGGCCAGCAGGCCGGGCACTTGGGCGTACAGCTCGTTGATGCCCTTCTGCCCCGCCCCCCCGGCCGCCTGGTAGCTGGTGGCCACGACGCCCTTCAGCCCGTAGGCGTCGTGCAGCGCCTTGAGCGGCAGCATGGCGATCATCGTCGTGCAGTTCGGGTTCGCGACGATGCCCTTGGGGACGTGGTCCAGGGCGGCCGGGTTGACCTCGGTGACGACGAGCGGCACGTCGGGGTCCATGCGCCAGGCCGAGGAGTTGTCCACGACGACGGCGCCGGCGGCGACCGCGCGCGGCGCCTGCCGGGCCGAGGTACCCGCCCCGGCGCTGAACAGGGCGACGTCGACCCCGTCGAACAGTCGCTCGTCGGTGGCGGCCCGCACCGGGACGTCCCGCCCGCGGAACGTCAGCGTCCGGCCCGCCGACCGCGGCGACGCGGCGAAGACGACCCGGTCACAGGGGAAGTCGCGCTCCGTCAGCAGGGCGCGCAGGTCCTCGCCCACCGCTCCGGTCGCCCCCACGACGGCGACGGTTCTCACGACGACCACCCCACCGACCTGCCGGTGGGGGTGCCCGGCGTGGCGAGCCCGAACCGGTCGTGCACCGCCCGCACGGCCGCCTCGACGGCCTCGCTGCGGACCACCACGGAGATGCGGATGGTCGACGTCGAGATCATCTCGATGTTGACGCCCGCGTCGGCCAGGGCGGCGAACATCGCCGCGGCGACGCCCGGGTGGGTCTTCATGCCGGCGCCGACCAGGGACACCTTGGCGATGGCGTCGTCGAAGTCCAGGTCCTCGGCGCCGATCTCGCCCAGCAGCCCGCGCAGCAGCTCGACGGCCCGCGGGCCGTCCTCGAGCGGCACGGTGAAGGAGATGTCGGTCGTGCCGGCCGCCGACACGTTCTGCACGATCATGTCGACGTTGATGGCGCTGTCGGCCAGCGCCCCGAACACCCGCGCGGCCACCCCCGGCTTGTCGGGGACGTTGCGCAGCACGAGCTTGCCCTCGCTCGTGTCGTGGGCGACGCCCGAGACCATCGCCTGCTCCATGCCCTCCTCCTGTCGCCGCACCCACGTGCCGTCACCGTAGGTGAACGAGCTGCGGACGTGGACGTCGACCCCGTGGTTGCGGGCGTACTCGACGCTGCGGACCTGCAGCACCTTCGCGCCGCACGCCGCCAGCTCCAGCATCTCCTCGTGGGAGACCTGGGTCAGCTTGCGCGCGTCCGGGGCGATGCGCGGGTCGGCGGTGTAGACCCCGTCGACGTCGGTGTGGATCTCGCACACCGGCGCACCCAGGGCGCCGGCCAGCGCGACGGCCGTCGTGTCGCTGCCGCCGCGGCCAAGGGTGGTGACGTCCCTGGAGTCGCGGCTGACGCCCTGGAAGCCCGCGACGATGGCCACGTGGCCACCGGCGAGGGCCTCGCTGATGCGGCCGGGCGTGATGTCGATGATGCGGGCCTTGCCGTGGACGGTGTCGGTGATGATGCCCGCCTGGCTGCCGGTGAGGCTGCGCGCGCTCAGCCCCTGCTCGTGGATCGCCATGGCCAGCAGCGACATGGAGATGCGCTCGCCGGCGGTCAGCAGCATGTCGAGCTCGCGGCCGGGCGGGACGCCGGAGACCTCGTGCGCCTGCTGCAGGAGCCGGTCGGTCATCCTGCCCATGGCCGACACCACGACCACGACGTCGTTGCCGGCACGCTTGGCCTGCGCGACACGGTCCGCGACCCGGCGGATGCGGTCGGTGTCGGCAACCGACGACCCGCCGTACTTCTGGACGACGATCACCGTGCGCGGGCTCCCCTGGGACGAGACGGCAGGGGCAATCGTAGCCGGGCGGCTACAGCGTTCGCCGCCCGGCGAAGGCCCGCCCGAGCGTCACCTCGTCGGCGTACTCGAGGTCCCCGCCCACGGGCAGCCCCGAGGCGATCCTGCTGACCGGCACGCCGATCGCCTTGAGCTGGCGGGCCAGGAAGCTCGCGGTCGCCTCGCCCTCGATGTTGGGGTTGGTGGCCAGCACGACCTCGGTGATGTCCTCGGCCTCCAGGCGGGCGAGCAGCTCGCGGACGTGCAGCCGCTCGGGCCCGACGCCGTCGATCGGCGAGATGGCCCCGCCCAGCACGTGGTAGCGGCCGCGGAACTCGGCCGTCTTCTCGATGGCCTGCAGGTCGCGCGGCTCCTCGACGACGCACAGCACGTGCGCGTCGCGCCGGGCGTCGCGGCAGATGCGGCACTCCTCCTGCTCGCTGACGTTGAAGCAGCGCCGGCAGAAGCGCACCCGCTCCTTGGCCTCCAGGATCGCCCGCGCCAGGCGCCGGGCCTCCTCGGGCTCGGCGCTGAGCAGGTGGAAGGCCAGGCGCTGCGCGCTCTTGGGCCCCACCCCGGGGAGCCGCCCGAGCTCGGTGATGAGGTCCTGGACGGGTCCCTCGTACAAGCTCAGGTCATCCCGGGCGGCAGCCCCAGCCCGCCGGTCAGCGCCCCGAGCTTCTCCTGCTTGAGGGCCTCGGCTCGCTGGAGCGCGTCGTTGACGGCGGCGGTCACCATGTCCTGGAGCATGTCGACGTCGTCGGGGTCGACGGCCTCCGGGGCGATCGTCACGGAGCGCAGGGCGCCGTCGCCGCTGACCACGACAGTGACCATGCCGCCGCCCGCCGAACCCGAGACGTCGGTACCGGCGAGCTCCTCCTGGGCCTCGCCGAGCTTGGCCTGCAACGCCTGCGCCTGCTGCAGCATCTGCCCCATGTCGCTCATTGCGTCTCTCCCGGCTCCGGCGGGCGTCGTCCCTCACCCGCCTAGAGCCTACCGGCCCTCGCGCGGTGGCGGGTCAGCCGGCGGTCGAGTCGTCCACCACGGTGGCGCCCAGGTCGCGCGTCAGCGTGCGGACCGCTTGATCGTGGGCGGTCGCCTCGTCCGGCAGGTCCCCGGCCGCCTCGGCCGCCTCGGTCTCCAGCACCGCCTCGACCTCGTGTGCCGCGGGCTCGTTGGACGCCTCGGCGACGGGCGGGGGCAGGTCGCCGCCGTCGGCGACCCGGCAGCGCACGTCCAGCGTCTCGCCGAGCACCTCCCCGAACACGTCGCGCAGGACCCGCCGCGACGCCTCGCTGGCGCAGTGGTCGGCGTGGAAGCCGTAGCCGGAGCGGAACTCGAGGGTCAGCGTGCCCTCCTCCAGGGACACGGCCCGCGCCTCGCCCAGGAAGGCATGCAGCCGGCGGGTGCGCCGCTTCGTCGCCTCCAGCACCGCCGGCCAGCTGTCGTGGACCAGGCCCAGATCGACCCCCACCACCCCGGAGTGTGTCGACTGGCTATCGCTTTCCGGAAGTGAGTCGACACGCTCCGGGGGGTCGGTGCCCACCGGAGCGGGGTCGACGCCGATGCGCCGCTCGAGGCGGTCCAGGCGCGCGCCGAGCGCTGCGGGGTCCCCGGCCGACTCGGGCAGCGCCGCCTTGACGAGCGCAAGCTCCAACGGCAGGCGCGTGTTCCCCCGGCGCATCGCCGCTTGGGCCTCGGCGAGCAGGTCCATGGCCCGGACCAGCTCCAGGCGGCCGAGGCGTCCGGCCTGCGAGCGGAGACGGGTCAGCCGCTCCGGCGTGGTCTCGACGAGGTCGGCGTCGGGGGCGGTCTTCAACAGCAGCAGGGCGCGTAGGCGCTCGACCGTGGCCTGGGCGAACCGGCGGGGGTCGTGACCCGCGTCGGACAGCCGCTGCACGAGGACGCACAGGGCGGCGGCGTCGCCCGCCGCGATGGCGTCGGCCGCCTCGGCCATCAGCTCGTCGGGCACCGCGCCCAGCACCTCCGCGACGGCCGCCAGCGTCACCCGGGGGCCGGAGAAGGCGACGACCTGGTCGAGCACGCTCAGGGCATCGCGGACGCTGCCGTCGGCCGCCTGCGCCACCAGGTCGGCCGCCCCGGACTCCAGCTCCAACCCCTCGCGCTCGGCGATCCCCGCGAGGTGCGCGACGAGCGCCGGGGCGGCGATCCGCTTGAAGTCGAACCGCTGGGTGCGCGACAGGATGGTCTCGAGCACCTTGTGCGGCTCGGTGGTCGCGAACACGAACACGACGTGGCCGGGCGGCTCCTCCACCGTCTTGAGGAAGGCGTTCCAGCCCGCCGTGGACAGCATGTGGCACTCGTCGACGACGTAGACCTTCGTCCGCGCGGCGGCGGGCGCGAAGGCCACCCGGTCGCGCAGGTCGCGCACGTCGTCGACGCCGCCGTGGCTGGCCGCGTCGATCTCGATGACGTCGACGTTGGACCCCTGGGTGACCGACCGGCACTGCCCGCACTCATTGCAGGGCGTCGCGGTCGGGCCCTGCTCGCAGTTGAGCGCCTTGGCCAGGATGCGCGCGGCGGAGGTCTTGCCGGTGCCCCTCGGCCCGGTGAACAGGTAGGCGTGGTGCGGACGCCCCTCGTCCACGGCGTGCGCCAACGTCGTGGTGACGTGCTCCTGGCCGATCACCTCGGCGAAGGTCTGCGGCCGATGCGTGCGGTACAAGGAGACGGAGGCCACGGGACACCTGTGCGATCAGGGGGGAGGACGCCGCCCGCGGTCACCACCGGGCGGGCGGACCGGCGCGGCGGACCGCGGCACCCGCCGCGAGCCGCTTATGGCTGCTGCCTTCCGGCCCTGACCAGGTTCACGGTGCGGCGTCGCACGGGACCTCACCGGCCACCCGCCCGGTGCTGACCACGGTCACGGTATCGACCCGCGCGCGGTCGGCGGAGACGTCATCCTAGCAGCCGGCCCGCCGTCTCCCGCCGGCGCAGCTCGCGGATGGCCTCCCCGAGCGTGGCCACCCCCACGACGCGCACAGCGTCGTCGGCCGGCAGGGCCGCGACCGCGTCGTCCTCCTGCGACGCGGGCACGACGAACACGTCGACGCCGGCCCGGCTGGCGGCGACGGCCTTCTGCTCCACGCCGCCGACGGGGCCGACCTCCCCGCCGACGTCCAGCGTCCCGGTGGCGGCCACCTGGCGACCCCCGGCCAGGTCGACGGACCGCTCGGCCTTGTCGTACACGGTCAGGGCGACCACGAGCCCCGCGCTGGGCCCGCCCACCCGACCGGGCTCGATCCGCACAGGGATGGGCAGCTCGATACTGGCGCGGTGGGTCCGCACGGAGACCCCCAGCACGGGGTGTGGCGCCACCGACAACCGGCGCGGGGCCAGCCGGACCGTGTGGCGGGTGCCGTCGCGCAGCAGGGCCAGTCGCAGTCGGCGGCCACCGGGGGTCGAGGCGACCGCGTCCTGCAGGTCCCGGGGCAACCGCACCGGGTCCCCGCCGGCCGCCACGACGACGTCACCGGGGCGCAGCACGCCGTCCGCGGGAGAGCCGGCCATCACCGAGGAGATCCGCGCGCCGTGGCCGGTCAGCGCACGGCGGTCGAGCGGGAAGCCGGCGGCGGACAGGCCGGCCGCGGCGGCGACCCGCGCGGCCGTCCGGAAG
>JALYGZ010000251.1 GCA_030776845.1 Actinomycetota bacterium | reverse complement strand
CGCCACCAGGGAGCGGCGGCCGGGGAACGGCTTGAGCCGCAGCCGCGCGTCGGCGGGCAGCCCGGCCACCTCGCGGACCGCCCGCAACGCGGCCGCATAGCCGCCCAACTCGTCGACCAGTCCGTGCCCGTGCGCGTCGGCACCCGTCCAGATGCGGCCCTTGGCGACCTCGCGGACCCGCTCGATCGGCAGCCCGCGCCCCTGGGCGACCTTGGCGGTGAAGTCGTCGTACACGCGGTCCAGCCACGCCTGCAGGCGCTGCCACTCCCCGGCGGTGAAGTCGCGCGACACCGACCCGAGCAGGGCGTGGTCGCCGGCGTGCAACTCCTCGGTGGCGAGGCCGAGCTTGTCCTTCAGCCCCGCCAGCACGGGCTTGCCCCCGACGACGCCGATGGACCCGGTCAGCGTCGCGGGGTGGGCGACGATGCGGTCGGCGGCCATCGCCACGAAGTAGCCCCCCGAACCGGCGACGTTGCCCATCGACACCACCACTGGCGTGCCCGCCTCACGGGCCCGGACGGTCGCGCGCCAGATGGCGTCGGACGCCACGTAGGAGCCTCCGGGGCTGTCGACGCGGAACAGGACGGCCTTCACGCGGCGGTCGGCGACCGCGCGGCGCAAGGCGGAGGTGACGGTGTCCGAGCCCATGGCCCGCAGCGGCAGCGGGCGCAAGCGCCCCCTGCCGCGCACGACGGCGCCGGAGCCGTGCACGACGGCGACGACGCTTCCCCGGCCGCGCTCCCCGCGGCGGCGCCGGCGGTAGTCGGCCAGGGACAGCAGCCGCGCGCCCTCGCCGGCCAGGTCCCTGGCGCGGTCGATCACCTGGTCGCGGTAGGCGAGGCGGTCCACCAGGCCGGCCTCCACCGCCTCCGCGCCGAACAGGGGAGCGCGGTCGACCAGCTCGCGAACCCTGGAGGCCGGCAGGCCCCTGCCCTCGGCGACGGCGTCGACGAGCTGGGAGAACAGTGACTCGACCACGCGGCCGGTGGCCTCCCGGTGCGCCGGGGTGAAGCCCGTCTCGGTGAGCACGTTCTTGGCGTTCTTGTACTCGTGGCGGTGGTCGAGGCGGGCCTGCACGCCCAGCTTGTCCAGCGCGCCGCGCAGGAAGCCGACCTCCGCGGCCACACCGGTCAGCCCGACGTCACCGGACGGCTGCACGCTGATCTCGGAGAACGCGCACGCCAGGTGGTAGGCGGCGTTGGCGGCCGCGAATTCCCCGAACGTGTCCGCGTGCGCGACGGCGAACTTGCCGGTCGCGCGGAACGCGGCGACCGCGCCGCGCAGCTCCTGCACGTCGGCCACGCCGGCGGCGGGCGTCCCGATGCGGGCGATCAGTCCCGCCACCCGCGCGTCGGCGCCGGCGCGCTCCAGGGTCTCCACTACGTCCCGCAGGCTCGCGCGCCGAGCCATCGCCGCGGCGAGGGGGTCATCGCGCAGCGGCTCGCGCAGGTCGAGCTCCAGCACCGTCCGGCGGGGAATGCGCCGGGCCATGGCGCCCGCGGCCGCCGACAACGCCACGAGCACGGCCGCGGCTCCCACCAGCCACGGCAACAGCCCGCCCGGGCGATCGACGGCCCGGTCCGCCAACACGACGACGCCCAGGACCGCCGCCAGCGACAGAGTCCCGGCCGCGAGCGCGAGCAGCCCCGTCCGCGCGCCTCGCAACGCCTGTGTCGCCCTCATCGACCTGCCCCCCGGTGCTGTCCGAGTCGCCCACCATCGGGCCCATGGAATCCTCGCAGGCGCGTGGTTCGCGCGTTCCATCCGGGTACGCTGCGTTCCCCGGCTCCAGCCGGCGCGCGGAGCGCACGACCGACACCCGGGCCCAGGAGGGACGCATGCCAAAGCCTCAGCAGGAGGAGCTGCGGCGCTCCGGCCGCGGATCGACCGACCAGGACAGCGCGGCCGTGCGGGCCCGTGACGATCTGCCGGCCGACGAGAACCCGGGACCGGTGCCCGAGGACAACCGCCCCGGCCACCGCCCCCGCAGGGACCAGGACAAGCCCGAGTCGGCGCAGCGGGGGCGGTGACCGGTCGGCCTGCCGACGCTACAGACCCTCGCTCAGCTGCTGAACGAACGCGCCGTTGCTCAGCGATCCGGGGCGGCGCTCCCTGACGGTGGCGATCGCCTCCCGCGCGGGCATGCCGTCGCGCATGAGCGTGGCCGCAGCCAGCAGGCCCGAGCGGTTGATCCCGGCGGCGCAGTGGATGAGCACCTTCTTGTTCGCCCGCCGCAGGTCGTCGACCAGATCGGCCAGCGCCGTGAGCACCGCCCGGTCCGGTGGCGGGCCGTCGTCGATCGGCCAGTGCACGTAGAAGGCCACGCCCTCCAGCGGCGGGGCGGCGCCGTCGAGATCGATGACGGCGTCCCAGTGCTCACCGGGCTCGGGAGAGCCCGACTGCCAGACGCCGGGGATGATCTCGGTCGCCGGCCACGGCGGCGTCTGGTCCTCCAGCCACGGCCCGCCGAGTCCGAACGGGTCCACGGGCAACCCCCTCGCACGCGCCCGCCCGCCGGCGACCGCCGCGGCGCCTAGCGCAGCAGCTCGGCGTAGCCGGCCGGCAGCTGCGAGGCGACGTCGTCGCGCTGACCGGGCGTGACGGTGTCGACCACCGTCGACATCACCGCCATGGCGTGCTCGCGCGCCTGACCCGGTGTGCAACCGGTGCCCTCGCTGTCGGCCACGCGCCGGTAGAACTCGTCGACGTCGAACGACTCGCCCGGGCTCTGGGGCCCCAGCGCGTCCGCGATCTCGGGCGGCAGCTGCGAGGCCAGGTCCCCCGGCTCCCCGCCCGCCAGGCGCTCCCCCAGGACCGACAACGTGGCCCGGGCCGCCTTCTCCGCGTGCTCGGTGGAGTCCAGCCCGGCGCGGGTCCGGACCTCCTTCACGAACTGGTCGAACTTCACGGCGGCGTCCTTCCCGCTGTGTCCGGGTGTCTGGGCTACCCCCGGCCGGGACGGCGAAACGCCCGGCGGGTGTCCACCGTCGTGTCGACGGGTCCTGTTCCCGTGCGGTTCACCGCCCCGACCGGCGGCGGCCAGGTTCCCGGGCCCGGGGTGACACCCGGGCCGGGTTCCATGGCCACATGAGCAAGCTGGTGCTGGTGCTGTGCGACGGCCTGCGCGACGACACGGCGCGGACGCAGATGGGCTACCTTGAGCACACGGTGGTCGCGCGGCGCGCCACCCGGATGACCGCGCTCGCGGAGCTGCCCACCTTGTCGCGACCGTGCTACGCGGCCATCCACACGGGGGTGGGCTGCGCGGACCAGGTGTCACCACCGACCACCTACCGCGACGCTCCATCCTGCCCCACGTCTTCGGCATGGCCGCGGCCGGCGGCCGCACGACGGCTGCGGCGGCGTACTACTGGTTCTCCGAGCTGTACAACGGCGGCCCGTTCGACGATGACGCCGACCGCGAGGTCGACGACCCCCGGTCGGCGATCCAGCACGGGCGCTTCTACCGGGACGAGTCGACCCCCGGACGGGGAGACGTGCGCGGCGGGCTCCATGCTCGTGCGGCGCTGGGACCCCGACTACCTGCTGGTGCATCCCATGGGGCTGGACTACCGCGGGCACCGGTACGGCGCGGGCTCGGGCGAGTACCGCCGGCACGCGACCCACCTCGACGAGCTGCTGGCGGAGCTGGTGCCGCGGTGGCGCGCCTCCGGGCGCACGGTCGTGGTGACCGCCGACCACAGCCACGACGAGGACCCCTCCCACGGGGTCACGTCGCCGGACGTGCGCCGGGTGCCCGTGTACGCGCTGCCGTGGCACGGCCGCCGTGGGCGACACGGGCCGTGTCGTCTCCCAGCTGCGACTGGCGCCCACCATGTGCGCGGCGCTCGGCCTGCGACCCGCTCCCACGATGGCCGGCCGGCCGCTGGCGGTCACCGACGGCCTGTCGC
>JALYGZ010000250.1 GCA_030776845.1 Actinomycetota bacterium | reverse complement strand
GGCGCCGACGGTCGCGTCGACCAGCAGCCCGGGCCGGCGCGGGGCCAGCACCGCCACGACGCGCTCGGCCATGACCGGCTCGTGCGGCGCGGCGAGCACCGCCGCGGCTATCCGCACCCGGGGCCCGCCGTGCGCGAGGGCGTCAAAGGTCGCCAAGGTCGAACGGCCGCTCTGTGTTCGCGAAGTCGCTCATGGCCCGGTCCCGGTAGGTTTCCCACGCCGCGGTGTCCCACAGCTCCACCCGGGAGTCTGCACCGATGACAGCCACATCCCGCGCAAGCGCCGCGTAGTCGCGCAGGCGCTGCGGAATGGTGACCCGGCCCTGCCGGTCGAGCTCCTCCGGGTGCGCCGAGGAGGTCAGCACGCGGGCGAACATCCGCTCGCGCCGGTCGGTGGTCCGCAGCGACCGCAGGCCCTCCACCACCCGACGCCAGTCGGCCGCCGGGTGGACCGACAGGCAGTGGTCCAGGCCCACGGTGACGACGAGCCCGTCGCGCAGGCCCTCGCGGAAGGCGGCCGGCAGGATCAGGCGGCCCTTGGAGTCCAGCGTGTGCCGGTACTCCCCCAGGAACATGCCTGCCGCCTCCTGTCTCCCGCGCGGCGTGGCGCTGCAGGTGTCCTCCCACGATTCTCCCACGGTTCTCCAAGGGCACCCACCATGCTCCACTTTCCCCCACCTGTCAACGACCCCCCCTCCCCAACCGCCCGATGGGGCACGCCGAGCCGGTATCCGCGCAGGTCGCGAACGTGATGACAGGTGGGCCGGGTGCGGCGGTCGCCATGGAACGCAGAGCCGTCGGGACGCGCAGCCGACCTGCTCCTTGTGGAGGCGGAGCGGCCCGACGGCTCCGGGGTGCCCCGCCGCCGACGCCCGGGCGGTGGGAACGCCGGGGCGGTGCTCAGCTGGCGGTGAGCGTGTCCCCCAGGTAGGCGTGCCAGTCGGGCTGCAACGCCCCGACGGCCACGACGAGCCAGAACGCGGCCCTCGGGGCGAACGGCCGGCGACGCAGCGCCATGCCCGCCTCCCCCGGCGTGCGGTCCATCTTGCGGCTGTTGCAGCGCCGGCACGCGGCGACGACGTTCTCCCACTCGTGGCGCCCGCCGCGGCTGCGGGGCACGACGTGGTCGACGTTCTCGGCGGGCCGGGCACAGTACTGGCAGGCCTGCTCGTCGCGCATGAACACGCCACGGCGGCTGAGGGCGGCCCGGCGCCGGTACGGCACGCGCACGTAGGTGCGCAACCGGACGACGGACGGGCCGACGATGTCCAGGTGCTCGGACCGGAACCGGTGCCCGTTGCTGTGCACGACGTCGGCCTTGCTGGACAGGACGAGCACCACCGCCCGGCGGGCGGTCACGACCGACAGGGGCTCCATGGTGGCGTTGAGGACGAGCACGCGTCCCAGGTCGTGTCTGACCACCGGCCGCAGGCGCTGGCCGTCGCCCGCCGCGCTGCCGTCCAGGACGACCACGTCGTGGCCGTCGGGCAGCGGCGACGCCGATGGCGCTGCGGCGACCGTGTCCACACCGTTCTCCCTGCCCCGGACCCGACCGCGCGAGTCTGTCGACCGCAGTGCGTGGAGCCGAGCCGGCGCGGTCACTGTAGCATCGGGCCGCGCACCGGCTGTCACGGTCCGTCCGCCGGCACGGACTGCCCGCCCCCGGTCCGCACCGGCGCCGGCCGGTCCTTCGACCCGCGCAGGTCACAGATCTCGAAGCCGGTCAGCGCGTTGAGCGTGCTGCCCCAGACCAGCACGAGCGACTCGATGGCCTCCTGGCGCTCGTGCGGCTCGCCCAACACGAGCCAGCAGTACGCGAAGTGCTCGACCATGGCGACCAGGGCCGACGCCACCGTGTCGGCCGACGGGCCCTCGCGACGGCGCGAGGCGGCCAGGGCCAGGGACACGTTGTGGGCGACTCGCCGGACGAACGCCGCGCGCACCTCGCGGTACAGGTCGCTGAAGGCACGCTCGTCCCGCGCGGCCTGCAGCCAGGTGCGCATGATCACGGCGTCCCGCTCGTACAGGTCCAGGAAGCCGCCGATGATGCGCTCCAGGGCCCCCCGGACGTCCCCGGCCTCCCACAGGGCCGAGGCGAGCTCGTCCATGTCCGCCTGGCTGGAGCGGACCAGGTCGTCGAGCAGGGAGGACTTGTTCTCGTAGTACGTGTAGAAGGTGCCGTGGCTGACCCCGGCGCGGCGCACGATGTCCTCGACCCGCGTCCCCTGCCAACCCAGCTCGGAGAAGGCCTCCCGGGCCGCTTGCCGCAGGCGGCTGGCGGTGCGCTCGCCGCGGGTGAGCGGTCGCTCGTCGGCGGCGACGTCGGCGTGCGGACTCGTCATCTCCCGGCGATGGTACCGGTTGGCCGCCGCCATCAGTCCCGGCGACGCGGCACGACCCCGTGTAGGTGATAGGGACACCTCCTCGGCGCCCGGGCTCGAAGCCCACGAGCGCGTTGCCGGCGTCGAACGACACGTTCGACGAGAAGTCGTCGTAGGACCTGCCGGGTCCAGGGAAACAACGGCGGGCGGCGGTCCGGTTCCGGCCTGGGGCCTCCCGGTCGCCGCCGGTACAATGACCCCCGGGCCCGGTGGCCGGGACCCGCCTGCACCCCGGCGGTGCAACGGCGAGAGGTGCCGTGTGACGACGGAAGACCAGGTGGGGGGCGGGGTCGAGCCATCCGCCCACGCCGGCGGCCCGCGCCCCGACGTCGCGGCCTGCCTTGCGGGCATCGAGGCGGCGGTCACGCGTGTCATCGAGGGCAAGGACGCGGTCGTCCGCCTGGCGCTGCTGGCCCTGCTCAGCGAGGGCCACCTGCTCATCGAGGACGTCCCCGGGGTGGGCAAGACCCTGCTGGCCAAGGCGATCGCGCGGTCGGTCGCCTGCAGCGTGAGACGCGTGCAGTTCACCCCCGACCTGCTCCCGAGCGACGTCACCGGGGTCACCGTCTACAACGCCGAGCGGGGCGACTTCGAGTTCAAGCCGGGGGCGGTGTTCACCAACATCCTGCTGGGCGACGAGATCAACCGCGCCGGCCCCAAGACCCAGTCGGCGCTGCTCGAGGCGATGGAGGAGCGCACCGTCACGGTGGACGGCACCACCCACGAGCTGGGCGTGCCCTTCATGGTCATCGCGACCCAGAACCCGATCGAGCTGGACGGCACGTTCCCCCTCCCCGAGGCGCAGCGCGACCGCTTCCTCATGCGCGTCTCCCTGGGCTACCCGTCGGCGGACGCGGAGCTGGCCGTGCTCGACACCCACGGCTCTGGCGAGCCGCTGGCCGACGTCAGGCCGGTCGCCGACGCCCGCGAGGTGGCGGCGATGATCCGGGCGTGCCGGGAGGTCCACGTCGCGGAACCCGTGAAGCGCTACCTCGTCGACCTGGTGCGCGCCACCAGGTCCCACCCGTCCGTGGAGCTCGGCGCCTCGCCGCGCGCGTCGCTCGGACTGCTGCGGGCGGCCCGCACGCTCGCCGCCGTCGAGGGCCGCGACTACGCGCTGCCCGACGACGTCAAGCGGCTTGCCCCCGTCGTGCTGTCCCACCGGCTCGTCCTCGCCGCCGACGCCCAACTGGCGGGACGCCAGGGCGGGCACGTCGTGGACGAGCTGCTGTCGTCGGTCCCCATTCCCGCCGGACGGCTGTAGCGCCGTGCCGACCCGGCGGGGCCTCGGTCTGCTCGCGGCGTCGGCCTCACTGTGGCTGGCGGGCCGCGTGCTGGGGCTCGGGGAGCTGTACGTCGCCGCGGCCGCGGGCGCCGCGCTCGTGGGGCTGTCCACCGTCGCCGTGCGCGCCACGAGCGCCACGGTGACCATGGAGCGGGCCCTGTCCGGCGACCGCCTCTACGC
>JALYGZ010000249.1 GCA_030776845.1 Actinomycetota bacterium | reverse complement strand
CGACCCGGGCGGCGTCGCAACGCTCCGGGCGGCGCTCCCGCACGACGCAGCGCCGCAAGCGGCGGCGCTCCGGGCCGCAGCCGGTCGGCGGGGTGAGCGAGGAGACCCGGCGCGCGATCGCCGAGGCCCCTCCACGGCGCATGCTGGTGACGGTGGGCCGGGAGCGGACGCAGGTCGCCGTGCTCGAGGAGCGGACCCTGGTGGAGCACTACGTCACCCACCGCAGGGATGTCTCCTTCGTCGGCAACATCTACAAGGGCCGGGTCCAGAACGTCCTGCCGGGCATGGAGGCGGCGTTCGTCGACATTGGCAAGGAGCGCAACGGCGTGCTGTACGCCGGCGAGGTCGACTACGACGAGGCGGACCTCGACGACGAGCTGCCCCGCATCGAGCAGACCCTGACGGCGGGCCAGGCGGCGATCGTGCAGGTGACCAAGGACCCCATGGGCACCAAGGGGGCCCGGCTGACCCAACGCGTGTCGATCGCCGGCCGCTACTGCGTGCTGGCCCCCGGTGACGGGATGCTCGGCATCAGCCGCAAGCTGCCCGACGACGAGCGCGAGCGCCTGCGGGGCATCCTGCAGGAGGTCAAGCCCGACGAGTACGGCCTGATCGTGCGGACCGCGGCCGAGGGCGCGACCCGCGAGCAGCTCGAGGCGGACATCGACCGGCTCGTGCGGATCTGGAAGCAGGTCGAGCAGCGCGCGGAGGAGGCCGGCGCCCTCGAGCCGGTGTACGAGGAGCCCGACCTCGTGATCCGGGTGATCCGCGATGTCTTCGGGCCCGAGCACAGCGAGGTCGTCATCGACGACAAGGAACTGGCGGAGCAGGTGCGCACCTACCTCGGTGCCGTCAGCCCGTCGCTGCTCGACCGCGTCAGCGTCTACGAGGGCGAGGAGCCGCTGTTCGACGCCTACGAGGTCACCAACCAGATCCGCCGGGCGCTCGAGCGCAAGGTGTGGCTGGCCTCCGGCGGCTACCTCATCATCGAGAAGACCGAGGCGATGTGGGTCATCGACGTGAACACCGGCAAGTTCGTCGGCACGTCGAACCTGGAGGAGACCGTCCTCAAGAACAACATCGAGGCCGCGGTGGAGATCGCCCGGCAGCTGCGGCTGCGGGACATGGGCGGGATCATCGTGATCGACTTCGTCGACATGCTCGCGGCGGCCAACCGCGACGAGGTGCTCAAGCGCTTCAAGCGCGAGCTGTCCCGGGACAAGACCAAGTCGCGGGTGATGGACATCTCCAAGCTGGGCCTCGTGCAGATGACCCGCAAGAACGTCAGCCAGGGCCTGCAGGAGCAGTTCACCGAGCGCTGCGACGCCTGCGAGGGCCGCGGGGCGCGCATGGTCCGCCAGATCACCGAGACCTGACCACGGGGTGCACGAAGGGCCGCTCATCGGCGCCGGAGGCCTGTGCGGCGGGGCCCCGCTCACGTAGACTTCCCGCCTGCCGTGCTGTGGCGCGGCGTCACTCTTGCGCCCTGCCGCACACCCTGACGAGCCCACGGAGCCGGTCCCATGTACGCCGTCATCGCCACCGGAGGCAAGCAGTACCGCGTGGGCGTGGGTGACGTGCTGGACGTCGAGCGGCTCGCGCCGGACGCCGACGGCACGGTGCGGCTGCGCCCGGTCATGCTCGTCGGCGACGACGGGGCCGTGACCGTGGACTCGCAGGCGCTGTCGGGGGCCTCGGTGACCGCCAGCGTCGTCGAGCAGCGCAAGGCGCCCAAGGTCGTCGTCTTCACGTACAAGAACAAGACCCGCAACCGCACCCAGGCCGGGCACCGCCAGCGGCTGTCGCGGATCCGGGTCGACGAGATCAGCGCCTAGGGCCGCCGGCGCCCCGGGAGGGAGGACCAACCGATGGCACACAAGAAGGGCGGCGGCTCGTCGAACAACGGCCGCGACTCCAAGCCGAAGATGCTCGGGGTCAAGCGCTACGGCGGCCAGGCCGTGCGCACCGGGACGATCATCGTCCGCCAGCGGGGGACCCGCATCCACCCCGGCGTCAACGTCCGCCGCGGCGGCGACGACACGCTGTTCGCCCTCGCCGACGGCACGGTCTCCTTCCGAACCTCGGGGTCGCGCAAGTACGCGGACATCGTGGCCGGCTGAGGCGCTCGCCGCCGACCACGCCGGCTCCGCTGGCCGGCGATGCCCGGAGGAGGGACGGGGACAGCGTGGACGTCCACGACTCACTGGTCGAGGTGGTCGGCGACACCCCCCTGGTGCGCCTGCGGCGCTTCAGCGCGGGCGTGGCGCCGGTGATCCTGGGCAAGGTCGAGTCCCTCAACCCCGGCGGGAGCGTCAAGGACCGCATCGGGCTGGCGATGGTGTCGGCGGCCGAGGAGGCGGGGCTGTTGACCGCCGGCGGCACGATCGTCGAGCCGACCAGCGGCAACACCGGCGCGGGCCTGGCCCTGGTCGCCGCCCAGCGTGGCTACCGCTGCGTGTTCGTGATGCCGGACAAGATGAGCCAGGAGAAGATCAACCTGCTGCGGGCGTTCGGGGCGGAGGTCGTCGTCTGCCCGACCGCCGTCGAGCCCGACGATCCGCGTAGCTACTACCGCACCGCCGACCGGCTCACCCGGGAGATCCCCGGGGCCTTCCAGCCCAACCAGTACTTCAACCCGGGCGGGTCGGTGAAGGACCGCATCGCGCTCGCGATGGTCGAGGCGGCCGAGCGCGACGGCCTGATCCAGCCCGGCGGCACGATCGTCGAGCCGACCAGCGGCAACACCGGGGTGGGCCTGGCCATCGTGGCCAACCAGCGCGGCTACAAGTGCGTCTTCGTCATGCCCGACAAGATGAGCGCCGAGAAGATCGCCGTCCTGCGGGCGTACGGCGCGGAGGTCGTCGTCTGCCCGACGGCCGTCGACCCGGACCACCCCGACTCCTACTACAAGGTCTCCGACCGGCTCGTCGGCGAGATCGACGGCGCGTGGAAGCCGAACCAGTACGCCAACGAGCACAACCCGGAGTCCCACTACCTGGGCACCGGCCCGGAGCTGTGGGAACAGACGGACGGGCGCATCACGCACTTCGTGGCCGGGATCGGCACCGGCG
>JALYGZ010000248.1 GCA_030776845.1 Actinomycetota bacterium | reverse complement strand
GGGTGGTGAAGGCGGCGTCCTTGTCCGCCCAGGCGTCCGCGCCCGGCTCGGCGGCGCGCCAGAACCGCCGCCGCGTGCGGCGGACGTACCAGTTGGACAGGTCGTCGACGAAGCCGGTCAGCGCCCGCGCGGCGCGGGTGGCGTCGTACGCGTCCAGCGCCGTGTCGACGACGCGCACGACCTCCGCCAGCTCGGCGAGCACCCAGCGGTCCATGACGGGCCGGTCGGCGACCGGGACGGGCGGCGTGCGGCCCGGCCGCCAGTCGTCGATGCGGGCGTAGGTCACGAAGAAGTAGACGGTGTTCCACAGGGTGAGCAGGAACCTGCGAACGACCTCCTCCAGCGGCTCGACGCCGACACGGCGGGCCAGCCACGGGGAGCCGTCGGTCAACAGCAGCCAGCGCAGCGCGTCGGCGCCCGTGGCGTCGATGAGGTCCCACGGGTCGAGGATGTTGCCCAGTGACTTGGACATCTTCTTGCCGTCGGCGTCGACGATGTGGCCGAGGCACAGCACGGTGCGGTAGCTGTTCCGGTCGAACAGCAGGGTCGAGACCGCCATCAGCGAGTAGAACCAGCCCCGGGTCTGGTCGATGGCCTCGGCGATGAAGTCGGCGGGGAAGTGCGCCTCGAAGCGCTCCGCACTGCCGGGCTCGTGTGGGTAGCCGAACTGCGCGAACGGCATCGCCCCCGAGTCGTACCAGGCGTCGATGACCTCCGGCACCCGGCGGGCCTCGTCGCCGCACTCCGGACAGGCCACCGTGACCTCGTCGACGTAGGGTCGGTGCGGGTCCAGGCCGGACAGGTCCCGCCCGGCCAGGGCGCCCAACTCGGCGCGGGAGCCGACCGCCGTGACGTGGCCGGCGACGCAGCGCCACAGCGGCAGCGGCGTGCCCCAGTAGCGCTCGCGCGACAGCGACCAGTCGACGTTGTGGGCCAGCCAGTCCCCGTAGCGCCCCTCACGGATGTGCTCCGGATGCCAGTCGACCGTGGCGTTCTCGGCCAGCAACCGCTCGCGCACCGCCGTGGTCGCGATGTACCAGGACGGCTTGGCGTAGTACAGCAGCGGGGTCCGGCACCGCCAGCAGAACGGATAGGCGTGACGGTGGCGCCCGGCGCGGACGAGCACCCCGCGCGTCTCCAGCGCCCGGACGATCCCCTCGTCGGCGTCCTTGACGAACTGCCCGGCGAAGTCGGCCACGCGCGCGTCGAAGCGGCCCTCCTGATCGACCGGATTGACGACCGGCAGGCCGAGCCGCTGCGCGACGGCCATGTCGTCCTGGCCGAACGCCGGCGCCAGGTGCACGACGCCGGTGCCCTCGTCGGTCGTCACGAAGTCGCCGACCGCGACGTAGCGCCAGTCCGGCGACCCGTCGGGCCTGACGTCGTCGAACGGCGCGTCGTAGTGCAGGCCGTCCAGCTCGTCGACGGTCACGTCGCGCCGCACGCTGGCGTCGGGCCCCAGCACCTCCTCGGCCCGGTCTGCGGCGACGACCACCGGCCCGTGGGGGCCGGCCTCGGCCAGCACGTAGCGCACGCGCGGGCCCACGGCCGCCGCCGTGTTCGAGATCAGCGTCCACGGCGTCGTGGTCCACACCAGCAACGAGGCCCCCTCGGCCGCCAGCCGGCCCTCGGTGAGGGGGAAGCGCACGAAGACCGAGGGGTCCGAGACGGTGTCGTACCCCTGGGCGACCTCGTGGTCGCTGAGCGCCGTCCCGCACCGGGGGCAGTAGGGCACGACGCGGTGGCCCTCGTAGATCAGCCCGTCGTCCCACAGCCGCCGCAGCGACCACCAGACGCTGTCGACGTACGACGGGCTCATCGTCCAGTAGGCGTCGGACAGGTCGATCCAGAACCCGATCCGCTGCGTCAGGCGCGCCCAGTCGTCGACGTAGCGCGTCACCGACTCGCGACAGCGGGCGTTGAACTGGGCCAGCCCGAAGGCCTCGATGTCGCGCTTGCGCGTGAAGCCCAGCTCCCTCTCCACCTCCAGCTCGACCGGGATGCCGTGACAGTCCCAGCCGCCCTTGCGGGGCACCCGGTGGCCCTTCATCGTCCGGTACCGGGGGAACAGGTCCTTGAAGACCCGCGCCTCGACGTGGTGGACGCCGGGGCGTCCGTTGGCGGTGGGCGGACCCTCGTAGAAGCGGTACAGCGGCCCGTCCTCGCCCGCGGCCAGCGAGCGCGCGAAGACGTCGCGCTCGCGCCAGCGCGCCAGCACCCGCCGCTCCAGGGCGGGGAAGTCGGGCCGCTGCTCGACGGGCTCGAAGGCCGGGACGTGGGCGGGTGACCGGGCGGCCCCCGGGGCGTGGGCGCGTGAACGGGCGTGGGCGCTTGACACGCGTCGGATGGTAGCGCCCGCGCTGGGCGGCCCCGGCGGGACACCGGGCGCGCGACCCGGCCGCATACACTCGACCGACATGAGCGCACGCAGGCTGTCGGGACGGGTGCCGCCGGGGGGGGCCGTGCCCCGGGTCTGGGCGGGGGTGGCCACCCTGTGGATGCTGCTGGACCAGGCGACCAAGGCGCTGGCCGTCGAGGCGCTGGCAACCCGGAGGGTGCACCTGTCGTGGCTGGACCTGCGACTGGTGCGCAACCCCGGCGGCGCGTTCGGCCTTCCCGGCGTGCCGGGGCTGTTCGTCGCCGTGACGGTGGTGGTGCTCGTGCTCGTCGCGCGCGCGCTGCCCCGCACCGAGCGACTGTCCCTGGCCGTGGCCTACGGACTGCTGACCGGCGGTGCGCTGGGCAACGGCCTCGATCGTGTGCTGCGCGCCCCGGGCTTCCCGTCGGGTCACGTCGTGGACTTCATCGACCTGCGCTGGTGGCCGGTGTTCAACGTCGCCGACATCGGCATCGTCACCGGTGCGGTGCTCGTGGCCGTGCTGCTGTCACCGTCCCAGGACGGCGCCGGGGACGCGGACCGCGTGCCCCCGGCGCGGTCGGACCCGGCCCCGCCGCCGGGATGACCGGCGGGGCCGTGCGTGAGGTCGTGACGGGGCCGGCGCACGACGGAGAGCGCCTGGACACGGCCCTGGCCGCCTGGCTGGACG
>JALYGZ010000247.1 GCA_030776845.1 Actinomycetota bacterium | reverse complement strand
GCCCGGGACTCCTTGTCGAGCACGGTCACCCCCACACCGCGATCGACCAGCTCCCGGGCGGCGACGAGCCCGGACAGGCCGGCCCCCACGACCAGGATGCGGTCGCTCACCCGGTGATCGCCGGGCGGGGTGACGTCACCAGCCCCAGGAAGTTGTCGATCAGCCGCGCCCCGGCCGACGTGAGGATCGACTCGGGGTGGAACTGGACGCCCTCGACGGGCAGCTCGCGGTGCCGCAGACCCATGATCAGCCCGCCGCCCGGGTGGGAGCCGGCGGTCCACGCGGTGACCTCGAGCGCAGGCGGAACGGTCGCGGCGTCCACCACCAGGGAGTGGTAACGGGTGGCATCGAAGGGACGCGGCAGGCCGGCGAAGACGCCGGCGCCGCGGTGATGCACGGTCGAGGTCTTGCCGTGCACCAGCTCGGGGGCCCGCACCACCCTCGCCCCGTACACCTCCCCGATGCACTGGTGGCCCAGGCAGACGCCCAACACCGGTCGGTGCCCCGCGAATGCCCGGACAACCTCGTTGGACAGGCCCGCGTCCCCTGGGGCCCCCGGGCCGGGCGACACGACGATGGCGTCGGGCGGGTCGGCGGACAGCTCGGCGACGGTGAACGCGTCGTTGCGGGCCACGTCCACGCGCGCGCCCAGCTCCCCCAGCTGTTGGGCCAGGTTGTAGGTGAAGCTGTCGTAGTTGTCGACCAGGAAGACGCGCGGACCGGCGGCCATGGTCGCTCAGGCTTCCGGCGGCTGCCCGGGCAGCAACAGCTCCGGCCCCCGGTAGGCGGGGATCGCCACGGCGTCCCTGTCGGCCACGGTGAAGCCCAGCTTGTACTGCTCGGCCGCGATCTGGAACCTGCTGACCGCCGGGTCGCCCTCCAGCGACCTGCGCAGCCGGTCGCTGTCGCCGATCGCCCGGACCACGTACGGGGGCGAGTACACGCCCTGGTGCAACAGCAGGGTGTTGCCGACGCACCGGATCGCCGTGGTCGCCAGGATGCGCTGGCCGTTGACGCTGATCGCCTCCGCCCCGCCCGCCCACAGGGCGTTGATGACCCCCTGCAGGTCGCTCTCGTGGATGACCAGGTCGTTGGGATCGCCCCTGGGGGACCGCCCGAGCGACGAGTCCGTCAACCGCGCGACCACCCCCGGCCCGCGCACGCCGGTCATGCCAGCCGCAGCGGCCACGCGCTCGATGCGACCTCGCAACCGGGCCGCTCCCTGCGCCCCTCGGGCGCCACGGCGTTCCAGGGCGGTCACCTGCGAGGACAGTCCCTCCACCGTGGCGCTGAGCTCCTCGACCCGCTGCTGCTCGGCACGGATCAACTCGACGAGCTCGACGCGTCGGCCCAGCCGGCTGCGCTCGTCCCGCGCCGCGGCGCGCGCCGCCACGACCAGCAACGCGGCGAGCAGCGCCAGCCCGACCGCCATCATGACCCGGCTCCGGTACAGGCCCTTTTCCCCGCCGCCGGTTGACGCCGTCGGGTCGCTCATTGCCATGCTTCAGGGGAACTCATCGTGAAAGCACACAGACCCGGGCAAACGGACGTTCGAAACTCCCTCGATGTGGTTCGGTCCACAGAGATATCCACATATGGGGACAACGACGGCTCACCCGTGGACATCGCGGGGCACCTCCCGGCGTTCCTGCATCCGTTCCCCGCAGTGGCGCGGGGCGGTCGGTGACCCGCGAACCAGTAACAGCACCTCGGAGCCGCACCCCTCGCACCAGTAGGTGACGCGCTCGGCCCGCGTGTCCACCGGCGCCGGCGGCGAGTCCGGGACCGGTCGGCCGCCGCGCAGCGAGGCGAACGTCGCCGTGCCCACCCGCCAGATCGCCAGCCCCATCACGAGCGTGACGACGTACACGGCCGGCACGACATCGAGGGCCGCCAGAGCGAGGCCGAGCGTCACGGCCGGCCAGAACAGGCGCCGCATGGGGCCATGGTAGTCCCGCCGCCGGGCCCGTCAGGGCCCCGGCCCGGGGAGCGGCCCACCGTCCGTCCCGGCCGGGGGACCGGGCAGAAGGTCGCAGAAGGCGAATCCGTCGCGGACGGTGACCTCGCCGATCCGGCAGTCGACCGGCCGACCGAAGATCGGCCCGTCGAAGACGAACGTGTGGAACTCGCCGTTCTCGCCGCACGGGTCGACCTCGCCGGGAAGCTCGGCCAGGAATCCGGGCTCGTAGCGGCGGCCCGCGAACGACGGGTCCAGCCGCTCGGGGTCGACGCAGACCACCACCGCCTTGAATCCGGCGTCGATGACGTCCCGGGCGAGCCGGGTCGTGTCCCTTCCCCACAGCGGGAATGCCGCCGTCTTTCCCGCCGCGGCGAGCTGTCGTTCGCGGTAGGCGCGGATGTCCTCCAGGAACAGGTCCCCGAACGCGACCGCACCGACGCCGCGCAGCGTGGCCGACGCCAGCGCGTGAGCCATCCGCGCCTCGTAGACGTCGTTCGTGCAGTGCGGAGGTATGCCCACCCGGACCAACGGCACCCCGGCGGCGGCGGCCTGGCGCTCCAGCAGTCGCCCGCGCACCCCGTGCATGCTAACGCGCTGGTACTCCTCGGTCACCGTCGTCACAAGGGCCCGCGGCTCGATCCCGTGGCGGTCCCGGAGTTCGTGGAGCGCGAACGCGGAGTCCTTGCCCCCGCTCCAGGACAGCGCGAGGGGCGTGGGCACCGACGTCTGTCGACCCCCCACCGGGACTCCTTTGAGCTCGCGGTTTCGTCGTCGCCGACCCGGAGACAACCCACCGTGTACGGCACCGGCAGCAGCGGGGAGTGTCATGACCGAGTCCGGGACCCTGGCCTACATGTCCGTGGCGGACCTGGCAACAGCGATCCGCACCCGACGGATCTCGCCGGTCGAGGCCGTCCGGGCGTTCGTCGACCGGATCGACACGCGCAACGACAGCCTCAACGCCTTCGTCCACACCGCCTTCGACGAGGCGCTGGAGCAGGCCCGCCAGGCCGAGCAGGCGCTGGTCGACGGCGGCGAGCTGGGACCGCTGCACGGCGTCCCGACGGCGATGAAGGACCTGTTCGACTTCAAGCCCGGGTGGCCCGCCACGTTCGGGGGCATCCGTGCGTTGGCGGACTTCTCGGTCGACGCCCGCTGCGCCTACGCCGAGCGCATGGAGCAGGCCGGCGCGATCATCCTGGGCAAGACCAACAGCCCGGTGATGGGCTTCCGCGGAACCTGCGACAACTACCTGTTCGGGCCCAGCCGCAACCCCTTCGACACGTCGAAGAACACCGGCGGCTCGTCGGGGGGCAGCGCCGCCGCGGTCGCCGACGGGCTGGTCCCGGTCGCCGAGGGCACCGACGGTGGCGGGTCCATCCGGATACCGGCCTCGTGGTCCGGGCTGTTCGGCTACAAGGCGTCGTTCGGGCGTGTGCCGTTCCTCTCGCGGCCGAACGCGTTCGGCGGGACCGACCCCTTCCTGTTCGAGGGCTGCCTGACGCGCGGCGTGGAGGACGCCGCGCTCACCATGAACGCGCTGGTCGGATACCACCCCGCTGATCCGTACAGTCTGGACGAGGACGTCGACTTCGGTAGCGCGGTCCGGCGGTCCGTGCGGGGGCTGCGCGTCGCGTACAGCCCCGACTTCGACGTCTTCCCGGTCGATCCCCGCGTCCGTGACGTGGTCGCCGATGCGGTCCGCGTCTTCGAGCGACTCGGTGCCCACGTGGAGCAGGTGCAGCTGGGTATCAAGCGGGACCAGCGCGAGCTCAGCGACCTGTGGTGTCGGCTCATCATCCCCATCAACCTGCAGGCCTTCGACAACCTCCGCGCACAGGGCATTGACGTCCCCGCCGACCACTCCGACGACCTGCCGCCGGAGTACCGCCGCTGGCTGGAGGTCGGCTCTGCCATGTCCGCCCTCGACCTGGCCCACGACCAGGCCACGCGCACCGAGGTCTTCGACGCCGTCCAGGGGGTGTTCGCCGATCACGACCTGCTCGTGACACCCACGCTTGCCTGCCTGCCCGTGGAAAACACCGAGGATGGCAACACCGTCGGCCCCAGGGAGATCGACGGCGTCGAGGTGGATCCGCTGATCGGTTGGTGCCTCACCTACCCGATCAACTACACCGGTCATCCGGCGGCGTCGGTGCCGGCGGGCATGGCCGACGGTCTGCCCGTGGGCATGCAGGTTATCGGGCGCCGCTACGCCGATGTCGACGTCATGGCCGCCTGCGCCGCGTTCGAGCGTGCGCGGCCGTGGCGGGACAGCTACGACATCCCGGCGAACCGGTCCCTGGGCTGAGACGGACGCGGCTTCTGCTCGGCGTCGCCGGCCCTGCCCTCGTGCTGCTGCCGGTCTTCCCGTTGCTCGGTCTGTCACACTGGCTGTTGCTGCGTGGCATACGGGGGTCGCCGCCGGTGTCCCGCCTCGCCACGTTCGGCTACGCCACCTTCTATGGGGCTCTCGATGTACTGGCCGGGATCGGGACCGGCACGCTTGTGTGGGGCGGGCTCTACCCCGGGGCCGAGGAGGTCGACGCGCTCTTCGCGGTCGGCAACCTGCTCGGGACCGTGGGAAGCTTCTGCTTCCTCGGTGCCTGCATCGCCACCTCGGTCGCACTGCTCACGTACGTCGGCCGGGCCGTGGGGCCCGGTGCGATCCTGCTCGTGGCGGCCGCGGTGCCGTTCCTGTACTCGCACGTCTACTGGCCGGTCGGCGTGTTGACCATGGTCGCCCTGGCCGGGGGCTTCGCCCTCCTGGCGCAGCACGTCCCCACCAGGACGGCCGTCGGGCAGGGCTGACGTGGTCGAGCACGCGACCTGCGCCGTCGCCGGTTGTGGTCCCGGCCGGGGCGATGCTCGGCCTGCTGCTGGCCCGCAGCAGGGTCGACGTCGTGGTACTGGAGAAGCACGGCGACTTCCTCCGCGACTTCCGCGGTGACACCATCCACCCTTCGACGGTGCAGCTCATCGACGAGCTCGGGCTCGGAGAGGGGTTCCGTCGACTGCCGCTGCGGCGCACGGACACGCTGGGCGCCGTCACCGACGACGGCGAGTACACCCTGGCGGACTTCCGGCGGTTGCCGCGCCCCTACAACTCCCTGGTGTTCCTGCCGCAGTGGGACTTCCTCGACTTCCTGACCGACCACGCGCGACGGCTGCCGCACTTCGAGCTCCGCCGCCGGGCCGAGGTCTGCGACGTCGTCCGCCAGGGCGGGCGCGTCGTCGGGTTGCGCTACCGGGGTCCAGGCGGCTCCGCGCACCAGGTACGGGCCGACCTTGTGGTGGCCGCCGACGGGCGCGACTCGACGGTCCGGCGCAGTGCGGGCCTGACGCCCATCGAGCTCGGGGCCCCCGTCGACGTGCTGTGGTTCCGCATCTCCCGGGAGGACACCGACCCCGCGCTCGCCTTCGGGCGCCTGTCCGCCGGTCGGTTGCTCGTCCTGATCGATCGTGGTGAGCACTGGCAGGTGGGCTATGTCATCGCCAAGGGCGGAATCGAGCGGCTTCACGAGGGCGGAATCGAGGCGTTGCGCCGCGCCGTCGGCGAGCTCGCACCCTTCCTGCGCGCGCGCGTGGAGCAGATCGCCGACTGGGACGACGTCAAGCTGCTGCGGGTGCAGGTCAACCGCCTGCGCCGCTGGTGGCGGCCCGGTGTGCTCTGCATCGGGGACGCGGCGCACGCGATGTCCCCCGTGGGGGGCGTGGGCATCAACCTCGCGATCCAGGACGCGGTGGCGGCCGCGAACCTGGTGGCCCGACCGCTGCGCGGAGGACGGCTGCGGGCCCGACACCTCGCCGCCCTCCAGGCCCGGCGCACCGTGCCGGTGGCCGCCACGCAGCTGGTGCAACGGGTGATCCAGCGGTACTTTCTCGCCCGCCTCGTCCAGGGCAGGAGCGGATCGGTCACCCCTGCGGGGCTGCGGCTGCTCACCCGCTTCCCGGCGCTGCAGGGCCTGCTCGCACGGATGATCGGCAGGGGACTGCTGCCGGAGCACGTCCGCCCCGCGGGGGAACCGTAGTGGACTCGCGCGCGCCCGCTACCGCCGCCTGGCGGACGACTTCGTCGCCACGGCGCAGGCGGTCCCCAACGACCGCTGGGAGCGCCCGTCGCCGTGCGAGGACTGGACCGCCCGTGACGTCGTGGACCACGTCGGCGAGACCCAGGGGATGTTCCTCGGGTTGGTCGGGCGCGAGCTCGGCGACATCCCGGCCGTCGAGGATGACCCCGCCGCCGCGGTACGGGCCGCGACCGACCGGACGCAGGACGGTCTGGACGACCCCCGTGCGCGCGAGCGAGGAATTCGAGGGGTACTTCGGACGCCGCACCTACGGGCAGGCCGTGGACCGCTTTCTCAACTTCGACCTGGTGATCCACCGCTGGCACCTGGCCCGCGCCGCCGGCCTCAACGACCGGATCGCCCCCCACGACGTCGAGCGCCTGCACGACACCGCCGACGCCCTGCGCGAGTCGGGAGCCTGCGGACCCGCACTCGAGCCGCCGGCCGGCGCCGACGCGCAGACCCGCCTGCTCGCCTTCCTCGGCCGCAAGGCGTGGTGACGCGACGACCATCCCGCAACGGGGGTACCGCTTCGTGCCCCACCACCGGCGCGCGTGACGTCGCTTTACTCAGGAGCTTCTCGGTCACCGAGGGACGACTCCGCCGGTCGCGCCGTGGCCGCGAATGGATCCACCACCGTGACCCGGTCGAACACCTGGCCGGCGTTGAGGTCCTCGGAGTACAGCCGCTCACAGCCGGCCCGCTGCGCGGCGGCGATGATGGCCGCGTCCCACAGGGACACCTGTGCCGAGCGGTTCAGCGAGACGGCCGCCAGGACCAGTTCGCCGTCGATGTCGACCACGGGCATTCTCGCGAGTGTGCGTTAGCATCAACCGGGCTGGCCACGAGGGTGTTCGAGTACCTGGTGAGCGCGCTCGTGCGCTCCTCCCTCAGAGGCGGTTCGGTCCCGTCGGGAGCGACGTATTCCGACCATGGGGTAGCCCACCGTCCGCGCTCTGCGCACGCCAGGGGACGACGCCGGGCCGTTCTGGCATACATAACTGCCGTCCGGCAGCCGCGGACACCACCACCCTCACAGCAGTCCGCACGGGGCGTGCTCGGCAGCTGATGTGCGCCCCCAGCCGCTTCGCCGCAGCGGTCCAGCTATGGCCCAGTTCCTGGCGCAGCGGCGGTGGACGGCCGGATGTTGTGGTTGGAGGAAAAGACATTGCCGGCGTCGTAGCGATCCTTCAGCGCTACGAGCCTGGTGTACGTGGCGTCGCCGAAGACCTCCGGTAGTTGATCGCGGTCGTCTCGGTCGAGAAAGTTGACGTACGCCCCCTGTCGGTGTGGCTCCACGGCGCGGTGGAAGTCGCGAGCCCACGCGGCCTCGTCCTCACCGATGGGCTCGTGCGGCAGCCAGACCGCGTTGATGTTGAGGCTGTGAACGGCGTCACGGCGGGAGTAGGCGGTCGCATCCGCCTCGACCGCGCTGACCGCACCGCCGAGGTGGAACAGGACCGTGTAGGACCAGGGCGATCGGCTGCGCGCGGCATGCTCGACGAGGATCCCGGCGAGCTGATCGTGGACGGCCGGGAGGTTCGCGGTCTTCCAGTAGTAGTGCCAACTGTGCGGCACTGTGGCATCGACCAGGGTTTGCAGTTCGGTATAGGGGCGGGCCTTCACGAGGTCGAGCAGCGGCCGGCCGAACCCGCGCAGCGGCGCGAGCGCCTGCTCCCCTGTCTCGGGGTCGCCGACGTAGCAGACGGTGATGGTGCACACGGGCCGGCCGTGCAGCTCGGCTGGCAGCGCGGGGAGTGGCGCGACGCGGCGGAGTGTGACGGTCGTGGCGACCTCTGGCGGCGCGGCGTCGGCGAAGTCGCGGTAGAAGGCCAGGACCGCCGGGCGTCTTCCAGCGCCCACAGCACGGGGCCGGCGAGCACGTGAGGGCCGACCTCGTGGAGTCGGTAGGTGAACGACGTCGCGATCCCGAAGTTGCCGCCGCCGCCGCGCAGCCCCCAGAACAAGTCGGGGTGCTCGTTGTCGCTGGCCTGTCGCGTTACGCCGTCGGCGGTGACGACCTCGGCGGCAAGAAGGTTGTCGATCGTGAGGCCGAAGCGGCGCATGAGCCAACCGATCCCCCCGCCGAGCGTCAGTCCGGCGATGCCGGTGTGGCTGACGACCCCGCCGGTGGTGGCCAGGCCGAACGCCTGAGTCGCCGCGTCGAGCTCGCCCCACAGCACCCCGGCGCTTGCCTTCGCGATGCGGGCGCCCGCTTGGACCTGGATGTCCTTCATGAGCGACAGGTCGATCACAACTCCGTTGTCGCAGACAGCTGTGCCGGCGACGCCGTGGCCGCCGCCACGAACCGCGACCGGCAGCTCCCGGTCACGGCCGAACTGCAGCGCTGCGGCCACGTCCGCCGTGGTCGTGCATCGGGCGATGAACATCGGTCGCCGGTCGATCGCACCGTTCCACACTGCCCGCGCCGCGTCGTAGCCGTCATCTTCGGGCCGAAGGAGGTGGCCCGCGAAACCCGGGATCGGCGAGGATCGGTGAGTCGGCGGGGGACCCGGCACCGGCACGCGCGGTGGCAACGTGAGCCCCCGCTTCTCCGGTGGCGTCCGACGGCGGTTCCATGACGGCAGCGCGCGCGCCAGGTCGCGCGGCCCGTCGACGTGGACGGCGTCGGCCCGCAGCGCATCCACCCACTCGACCAGCCCGAGATGCCAGCGCGCGAACACCTGCGCGTCGTGGACGACCACGATCAGGTCCTCGTCGAAGCCGGGATGCTTGTGGCACACCTCGGCGTGGCGGTTGTCCACGAGCAGCCACAGCCGCTGCCGCGACTTCGGCTGATCGGGGAAGTCGAAGCGGGTCAGCACCCGCCGGTCGGGCAGCCGGTCGCGCTGCAGATAGGCGTTACACCACGACCACAGCACCACGTCGGGGCTGGCGGTCGCCGGCGCCAGCTCCAGCCACTTCGCCCCCCAGTCGCCCATGGCATGCAGCACGCTCCACAGCTCTCTGCCCATGGCCGTCAGCTCGTAGACCGACCCGTTGCCGTCGGCCTTGCTGCTGATGTCGATGATCCCCGCACGCTGCAGCCCACGCAGGCGCTGTGACAGCAGCGTCCGCGAGATGCCCGGAGCGCCCGCCACCAGCTGGCTGAACGACGTGCAGCCGTACAGCAGGTTGCGCAGGATCACCGGCGTCCAACGCTCGGCGAGGATTTCCGACGCCCGCGCGATGGGGCAGAACTGCCCGTAACCCTTCACAGCCGGAATGGTGGCACCAGTCCCTCGGGAGATGCCAGTCCAGACTATGGACTAGCGTGTCCAGGCCTGTCGTCCAGATCCTGTACTCCACAGCCGCGCGGCGAACCGGCATGGTCACTTGAACATCAGACCACGACAGCAAGGGTCCTGGCCATGAATCAGCAGAGTGCGGGGGAATCGGCACGCCAGCGCCTGCTCGAAGGCCTCGCGGTGGAGGACCACCGACTGGAGGTCCAAGGGGTGGAGACGGGCCTGCTGACAGGCGGGGACGGACCGCCGCTGGTCCTGCTACACGGCGGAAGCCAGTCCGGCGGCGTGTTGTGGGCCCGCGTGCTCCCCCCCCGGTCAAGGCGCACAGGGTCGTCGCCCCCGACCTTCCCGGCCTGGGCGAGTCCGCGCCGCTGCCACGGCTGGACCCCGACTCGTTCGGCGACTGGCTGGCGGCCTTGCTCGCGGTCACCGGCGACGAGCCGCCGACGCTCGTCGCGCACTCGCTGCCCGGCAACATCGCCGCACGCTTCGCCGCCCGCCACCCAGACGCACTCCGACGACTGGTGCTCGTGGCAACACCCGGCCTTGGCGCCTTCCGCCCACCGCCCGGGCTGCTCGTCTCAGCGGTCCGGCTCAACCTGCGGCCGTCCAAGCGCAACCTCGAGCGGTTCTCGCGCTGGCCGTACCTCGATCGGCAGCGGACCGGCGCTGGGAGCCTGGCACGACGCGCTGGACACCCATCTGTTGTCCCGCGCCGCCATTCCCCACGTCAGGCGCACGATGGGCCAGGTGGTGCGTGCCGGCCGCAAGGGCATCCCCGCCGACGAGGTGCACGCCATCGAAATGCCCGTCGCTCTCCTATGGGGCAGCGGAGACCGGATGGCACCACTGTCCGCCGCGAAGGCAGCCAGCAGTTACTTGGGCTGGCGTCTGCGCATAATTCACGCCGCCGGCCACCTGCCCCACGTAGAACAGCCCGAGGCGTTCGCGCAAGCCCTGGAGGAAACGCTTGACGAGGCCTAGGTCTCGAGGAGCGACGACCGCGCGGACGCGCCCGCCGAGCAGGTGACGTGGGCCCACGCCGCCGCCTACGACTAGTTCAGGGGGCGCTGGAGCCGCCGCCAAGTGGTAGCCGAGTTCCTCGACGGCTTGGGTGTCCGCGCGCACGCCAGCTGGCTAGCCCCGACTCTTCATGGGCTGTCGGCTGGGCGGTGGGTGAACGCTTTTTGGGCCGCCCGGTGGCGTCGCGGGGTCGCCGGGCGTGTTCGTGAGTGTCGTGGTGTCCTTCGTGCGCGTCGAGGTGGCGGCGGTCGCCGCACGGTGACGGTCGGTTGTCAAGGAGCGGCGGCCC
This sequence comes from Actinomycetota bacterium, assembly GCA_030776845.1. GTDB lineage: Bacteria > Actinomycetota > Nitriliruptoria > Euzebyales > Egibacteraceae > JAHWKQ01. Next base: position 2,187 of record JALYGZ010000247.1, on the reverse strand, counting down.
GGTCAGGCCAGCAGCGGCAGCGCTCGGATCCTGCCGAACGCGGTGAGCAGGTCGTCCAGCCAGGGCCAGTCGCGGTCCAGGTGCAGGGTGGGCCGTCGGCTGCTGGTGGTGATGCATCCGGCGACGTGCAGCAGCCGGTAGCGGATGGTCTTGGGTGCCGCGACGGCGAGGTCGCCGTCGACGGCCAGGGCGGCGAAGAAGGCGAACAGGTCCTGGGCGGCCAGGACCAGCTGCAGCCAGATCGTGTTGATCGCCAAGTCGGCCGACGGCAGGTTGGCCATGCCGCTGTCCTTGGCGTCACGGATGCGCTGCTCGACGCGGGCGTGCGCGCGGTGGCGCGCATCGAGTGTCGCCAGGTCGCCGTCGGGCTGGTCGGTGACGAAGGCGGTGAAGCGGTGCCCGTCGACGTCGTCGAAGGTCTGCTGTGCGCCCGGGTGCAGCGGCTCGCGGCGCACGATCAGCCGGGTGCCGGGCGGGTAGTCGGACAAGTCGACCATGCCCGTGGCCTCTGCGACGTGGGCGCCGTCACGCACGTCACCGTCCTGGGTGACCGCCGCGGTCCACACGCTGGTGTGACGGTGAAGGCCGCGTACGGCCGCGCGGATCTGGTCAGTCAGGCGCACCGACACCGAGAACATCACATGCGCGTCGCGCAGGTAGGCCAGGAAGGCCTTGGCCGAACCGCCCGAGTCGGCGCGGACCACCACCGTGGTCTCGTCGGGCAGCTCGGGCAGCTGGCCGAGCGCGGACTCGAACACGTCGATGTGGTCGGCGGCGGTGGCCGACCCGGCGTTGCCGGGTCGCAGCAGCCCGGCAAGCCCTTCGCCGGTGCCGTCGCCACGGTCCAGGTAGCCATCAGCGGGTGGAAGCCGTAACCGCCCCTGTAGGTGCCGGCCGTGCCTTCCTTGTCCGAGTGCGCCGTCACCAGCGTCGCGTCGATGTCGACACACAGCGGCCCCGACGCCGGATCAGCGACCGCCGTCGGGACGGCGCCAGCCTGCCACGCCGCCGTCCGAGCGGCCCGGCGGGCGGCGTCGATGCGTGCCACGGCCAGCTCGTCACCGGCCAGGTCGGCCACCCGCCGCCACGCCGTGGAGTCCGACGCCACCTCGCCCAGCAGGCTGCTCTGGCCGCGCAGCACCTCGATCGCGGAGAAGTCGTCGCCGCCATCGACCAACGTCACGACCACGTCGCGCAGCACCGCGCCCGGATCGTGCACCACGCCCGACGGGCACGACGGCGTCGCCGCCGACGACAACGCCGCCGGTCGGCCAGCTCGCGCACCGCCGCGGTGCCCGAACGGCTCGTCAACCCCCTGCCGTCAGCGGTCACGTCGAACCGGTCCGGCCGCTTGCTACGCTGCACCCGCAAGGTGAACCCCCTGATCGCAGAACGCGAGCTTGAGCAACCCGCATTCTTCCCGGTCAGGGGGTCTTTGCGTTCGAACCTGCGCCGTTCATAGACGGCTTCGGTGAAGAGTCGGGGCTAGACGTCGGCTGCGGCGTTGACAGCCTGACCGAGATGATCGCCGGGCACGCCGCCCCGTCTACGGTGGTCGGCGCCGACTCCAGCGCGGCGTTCCTGGAGCTGGCCCTGTCCCAGGTTCCCTCGGCGTCCGGCTCGAGCAGGAAGCCGCCGAAAACCTCCCGTTCGACGACGGGAGGTTCGACGCCACCGTCTACGGGCTGGTCCTGAACTTCCTGCCGGATCCGCACGGAGCCTGAGTGAAGGAATGCGCGTGCCCCGGCCCGGCGGCGTCGTCTGGCGCATACGTTACTCCTACGCGACGGCGGCCTTGGCGGCGGGCGTGCCGGCCAAGGTGGTCTCCGAGCGGCTCGGCCATGCGAATGTCGGCCTGACCCTCGACACCCATTCCCATGTGCTGCCCTCAATGGACGAACCCGCGGCAGCAACGGTCGCACGCCTCATCATCGGGCGCTGGTTCACAATCGCACGTTAGCCAGGCGTAGCACCGGCCTTGAACGATCCTCGCTGGGGTCGGCGGCTGAGGAGCGCCAGCAAGCGAATCAGCCGGCCAGGGAGCCAGAGCAGCGGAGGCGGGTAGGCGTCCCGCCGAGTGGTGGATGTAGGGGGAGGTTCCGCCGGTAGGGCGGGCCACCGTGTGACTCTCAGCGAGTTCCTAGCAAGAGCTCGAGAGGAGATGCCACACGATGGCCCACCACGATG
>JALYGZ010000246.1 GCA_030776845.1 Actinomycetota bacterium | reverse complement strand
CGCTCGGGCTGCTGCTGCTGGACGTGGTCGCCCTCGCCGCCGAGCAGGGGGTGGACCCCGAGAGCGCCCTGCGCGGCGCGGCCCGGCGGTTCCGCGCCCGCGTCGAGTCCGGCCCGTCACCGGGGCGCTGATAGTAGGGTGCGCCCATGAGGATCGAGTCGGTGCACGCCCGGGAGGTGCTGGACTCCCGCGGGAGCCCGACGGTCGAGGTGGAGTGCGCGCTCGCCGACGGGTCGATGGGCCGGGCGACGGTGCCCAGCGGCGCGTCGACCGGCGAGTTCGAGGCCGTGGAGCTGCGCGACGGCGGTGACCGCTACAGGGGCAAGGGTGTGCGGCGCGCCGTCGACAACGTCGAGGCCGTCATCGCGGCGGAGCTGGTGGGGCTCGACGCCGCCGGGCAGGCGCGCGTCGACGACCTGCTGCGGGACCTGGACGGCACCGATGACAAGTCGAAGCTGGGTGCCAACGCCCTGCTGGGGGTCAGCCTGGCGGTCGCCAGGGCCGCCGCGGCGTCCCACCGCCTCCCACTGTACCGCTACCTGGGGGGCCCCGGCGCCCACCTGCTGCCCGTGCCGATGATGAACATCCTCAACGGGGGCGCCCACGCCGACTCCAACGTGGACTACCAGGAGTTCATGGTCGCCCCGGTCGGGGCGCCCAGCTTCTCCGAGGCCGTCCGCGCCGGCGCGGAGGTCTACCAGTCGCTGAAGCGGGTTCTCGGCGGGCGGGGCCTCGGTACCGGGCTCGGCGACGAAGGCGGCTTCGCCCCCGATCTGGATTCCAACGCGGCGGCGCTGGACCTCATCGTCGAGGCCATCGATCAGGCCGGCTACTCGCCCGGTGAGGATGTCGCGCTGGCCATGGACGTCGCTGCCAGCGAGTTCCACGCCGACGGCCGCTACCGCCTGGAGGGCGAGGGCCGCGAGGTGTCCGCCGACGAGATGATCGGGCTGCTCGAGGACCTGGTGGAGCGCTACCCGATCGTGTCGATCGAGGACGGCCTGGACCAGAGTGACTGGGACGGCTGGCGACGGCTCGCCCAGCGCCTCGGCGGCCGTTGCCAGCTCGTCGGCGACGACGTGTTCGTCACCAACCCCGAGCGGGTGCGGCGCGGCATCGAGGAGGGCTCGGCCAACAGCCTGCTCGTCAAGGTCAACCAGATCGGGACGCTGACCGAGACGCTGGAGACGATGCAGCTCGCCCACCGGGCGGGGTGGACGTGCATGATCAGCCACCGCTCGGGCGAGACCGAGGACACCACGATCGCCGATATCGCGGTGGCCGCCAACGCCGGGCAGATCAAGTCCGGCGCGCCGGCCCGCACCGACCGCGTGGCCAAGTACAACCAGCTGCTGCGCATCGAGGAGCACCTGGGCGACAGCGCCCGCTACGCCGGCATCCGGGCGTTCCCCCTGGCCGTGGCGGCGATGCCGTGAGGCGGGCCGTCGGGCGGCTGGGCGGCCGGGCGGGGTCGGCGCTGGGCTCGGTCCGGGTGCGGCTGACCGCGCGCCTGTCGCGGCTGCCGGCCCGCGTGGCGGACAGCGACCGGATCTACGCGGTCGCGCTGGCCGTGGTCGTGCTCGTCGTCGCCGTGATGATGCTGGCGCCGGTGCGCACCCTCGTCGAGGCCGAGCGGCACGTCGCGGACCTGGAGCAGTCGCAGCAGCGCCTGCGGGCTCAGGTGGCCCGCCTGGAGGAGCGCCGCGACGCCCTGCGCGACCTGCGCGAGCTGGAGCTGATCGCCAGGGAGGAGCTCGGCATGGTCAAGCCCGGCGAGGTGGCCTTCGTCGTGGTGTCGCCGAACTCCGAGGCCCGGGAGGCCCGCGAGGACGACGGCCGCTGGCGGCCCCGGCCGCGACCGTGGTACCGGCGCCTGCTCGAGGCCGTGTTCGACTGACCCCCTCCCCGACCCGGAGTGTGTCGACTGACGCTCGGAATGCGTCAGCCAGTCGACACACTCCGGGTTTGCGGGGGGTGATGGCGGGGGCCACCCTGGCGCGCATGGACGACGCGCTGTGCCCCGCGCAGGACGCCTCCTATGAGGCCCAGGCGTCCCGCCCGCCGCTGGACGCCCGCGACGCCGCCCTGGCCGAGCGGATGATCGGGCGGCCGCTGCGTGGGCGATCGGCGCCAGCGGTGCGCTGCGGTTGGGGCCTGCCCGCCGTGCTGCGGGTTGAGCCGAGGCTGTCCGACGGCACGCCGTTCCCCACGACCTGGTGGCTGGCGTGCCCGCTGGCCGTGCGCCACGTGGGAC
>JALYGZ010000245.1 GCA_030776845.1 Actinomycetota bacterium | reverse complement strand
AAGCTTGGGCGGGCCGACCTGCTCGTCGACGGGCGGCCCCGCGCCAGCACGCCGCTGCGGGCCGTGGACCCGGCACCGGCGCACCCGTCCCTGGATCCGCCCGCCCGGGTGGGCGCGGCGCTGCAGGACACGCTGCGCGACTACGTCCGGGTGGCGCGGTCGGGGCTGATTGAGGGGTCCCGGGACCGGACGTAGACTCGCCCCGTCGCCTGGACGAGCCACTGACCCCCGACCGACGACCGACGAAGGAGCGGCAGTGATCGAGCTTGAGCTCGTCGGTGTCAGAGTCGAGCTGCCCCACAACCAGCCGATCGTGCTGTTGAAGGAGCGTGCCGGCGAGCGGTTCCTGCCGATCTGGATCGGCGCGGTGGAGGCCACCTCGATCGCGTTCGCGCTGCAGGGCGTGCCGGTGGCCCGACCGATGACCCACGACCTGATGCGCGACCTGCTGCAGGGCCTGGCGATCGCCGTGGACCGCATCGTCGTCACCGAGCTGCGCGAGGGGACCTTCTACGCCGAGATCCACATGAACAAGGGGGACGACGCGGTCGTGGTCTCCTCCAGGCCGTCGGACGCGATCGCCCTGGCGGTCCGCGCCACCGTGCCGATCTACGCCGAGGAGGGGGTCCTCAACGAGGCGGGCATCGAGATCGAGGACGACGAGGAGTCTGAGGTCGAGCAGTTCAAGGAGTTCCTCGACAGCGTCTCCCCCGAGGACTTCAAGTAGCCTGAGTCCCCGTCGCGCCGCGAGGCTCGACCTCTACTTACGGGTGAGAGTGTGGGTCCGAGGTCGCCGGGAGGGCGCGGAATCGTTGACCCGGCCAGGCCCGGCGGGCTACCGTGTCCCGGCGTAACTACCCCGGTGGCATCCATGCGGCTCGGGGCCAGGGTGAAAGGCGAGTGCGTGGCCGCCCCACGCCAGAACCGCTATCTGAGGGACATTCCCCTGCCGGGAATGGACGAGGGCGTGTCGGGCTACCGGGGACCCGCCGTCTGCAAGATCGTGGGCATCAGCTACCGCCAACTCGACTACTGGACGACGACCGGGCTGGTGCAGCCCTCGGTGCGCGGCGCGGACGGGTCCGGCTCCCAGCGCCTGTACGCCTTCAACGACGTCCTGCAGCTGAAGATCGTCAAGAACCTGCTCGATACCGGGGTGAGCCTGCAGCGCATCCGGGCGGCGATCGAGTATGTGCGCGAACGTGGGCTGTCGCTGCGCTCGGTGACGCTGATGAGCGACGGGCAGACCGTCTACGCGGTGGACGACCACCGGGCGCTAATCGACCTGCTGCGCAAGGGCCAGGGCGTGTTCGCCATCGCCGTGGAGCCGGTCGTCGCCGAGCTGGAGGCCAGCATCGCCCGGTTGCCGTCGGAGCGGACCGACGCCACGGTGACCCCGGGGGCCGCCGGCCGCGCCGCCGGGGAGGGCGGCTGAGCGACCCCGGCGGTGGGGGCCACGTCAGGGAGAGCTCGTGGACTTCACGCCACACACCCCAGAGGACCTGACCGCGATGCTCGACGCCGTCGACCTGACCGGCGTCGAGGAACTTTTCGAGCACATCCCGAACGCACTGCGGCCTACCCGGCCCATCGCCCTGCCCGCCGGGTGCAGCGAGGACGAGGTCCTGGGGCGGCTCACCCGGATGGCCGGGCGCAACCGCACGGACGCGGTCTGCTTCGCGGGCGGGGGCGCCTACGACCACTACGTGCCGGCCGTGGTCGGCGCGATCGTCTCGCGTGGCGAGCTGCTGACCTCCTACACGCCGTACCAGCCCGAGGTCAGCCAGGGCATGCTGCAGGCCCTGTTCGAGTATCAGACGGCGATCTCTGAGCTGACCGGGCTGCCGGTGGCCAACGCCAGCCTCTACGAGGGGGCCAGCGCCGTGGCGGAGGGCGCGTCGCTCGCCTGCGCCGCCACGCGTCGTGACAAGGTCGTCGTCTCCGGCGGCGTGGACGCCCCCTCGGGGCAGGTGCTTCGCACCTACGTCAACCCCCGCGGATGGACCGTGGAGACGACCCCGCTGGACCCCGGGTCGGGTCGGAGCCGGGTCCCCGAGCTCGACGACGCGACCGGCGCGCTCGTCGTCCAGCAGCCCAACGCGCTGGGCGTGGTCGAGGACGTCCGCTCCCACGCCGAGGCGGCCCACGCGGTCGGGGCGGAGCTGGTCGTAAAGCTCGACCCGACGACCGTGGGGGTCCTGGCCACCCCGGGCAGCCAGGGAGCCGACGTCGTCGTCGGCGAGGGCCAGGGGCTGGGGCAGGGCCTGAGCTACGGGGGCCCGACCCTCGGCTTCCTGTCATGTACCGCCGACCAGGTGCGCCGACTGCCGGGCCGGGTCGTCGGGGAGACCGTGGACGCGCGGGGTCGGCGGGGGTACGTGATGACGCTGCGGGCCCGGGAGCAGGACATCCGCCGGGAGCGGGCGACGAGCAACATCTGCACGAACCAGACGCTCAATGCCGTCGCCGCCAGCGTCTACCTCGCATGGCTGGGGCCGCGGGGGCTGGTCGAGCTGGGCCGGGCCTGCCTGTCCCGGGCCCACGCCGCCGCCCGCCGGCTGACCCGGGTCGACGGAGTCGAGCTGGCCGTCGGGGGTCCGTTTCTCAAGGAGTTCCCGCTGCGCCTGGACGTGGCGGACCCGGCCGCCGCGGTCGGTGCGCTGCACGACGCCGGCTATCTTGTCGGCCCGGTGGTGCCCGACGGCCCGGCGGCCGGGGCCGTGCTCGTGGCCCTGACCGAGCGCCGCACGGC
>JALYGZ010000244.1 GCA_030776845.1 Actinomycetota bacterium | reverse complement strand
CGACGTCCTCGACGGCCCCGACGGCGTCAGCGAGCTGGCCGGGGCGGGGGCCGACGTCGTGCTCAACGCCGTCGTCGGGTCGCGGGGGCTCGCGCCCACCCTGGCGGCGCTGCGCGCCGGCAGCGTGCTGGCCCTGGCGAACAAGGAGTCGCTGATCGTCGGCGGCCGGCTGGTCCTGGACACGGCGCCCGCGCCCGACCGGATCGTGCCGGTCGACAGCGAGCACAGCGCCCTGGCCCAGTGCCTGCGGGCCGGCCGCGGGCGGGAGGTCGCCCGTCTGGTCATCACCGCCAGCGGTGGCCCGTTCCACGGTCGCACCCGTGACGAGCTCGCACACGTGACGGTCGACGACGCGCTGTCCCATCCCACCTGGGACATGGGGCCGGTGATCACCGTCAACTCGGCGACGCTGGCCAACAAGGGGCTGGAGGTCATCGAGGCGCACCTGCTGTTCGGCCTCGGCTTCGACCACATCGAGGTCGTCGTCCATCCGCAGTCGGTGGTGCACGGCATGGTCGAGTTCCACGACGGCGCCACCATCGCGCAGCTGAGCCCGCCGGACATGCGCCTTCCCATCCAGCTGGCGCTGGGCTGGCCCGACCGGCTCGGGCACGCGCCGGTCCGCATGAACTGGGGCGCGGGCGTGTCCCTCCAGTTCGAGCCCGTCGACGCCGAGACGTTCCCCATGATCACCCTGGCGGTGGAGGCGGGGCGCAAGGGCGCGACCTACCCCGGTGTCCTCAACGCGGCGAACGAGGAGGCGGTGGGGGCCTTCATCGATGGGCGCCTGCCCTTCCTCGGCATCGCCGCCGTGGTCGAGGCAGTCTTGGAGTCACACGCGCCCGCCGAGCCCCGTGACCTGGAGACCGTGCTGGAGGCCGAGCGGTGGGCGCGGGGGGAGGCGACGCGACTGGTGCAGGATGGCGGGGGCGCCGGCCCGGCCGGGGGAGGCAGCGGGTGATGTACGCCGCGATCTTCATCGCCGTGATCGTCTTCTTCGTGATGTTCCACGAGTTCGGCCACTTCGTGACCGCCAAGGCGTTCGGCATGAAGGCCGACCGCTTCTTCCTCGGCTTCGGCCCGACGCTGTGGTCGTTCCGCCGCGGCGAGACCGAGTACGGGGTGAAGGCGATCCCCGCGGGTGGGTTCGTGCGGATCGTGGGGATGAACAAGTTCGAGGACGTCGACCCGGCCGACCGGGGGCGCACCTTCCACTCCAGGCCCGCCTGGCAGCGCGCCGTGGTGCTGGCCTCCGGGTCCGCCACCCACTTCGTCGTCGCGTTCGCGCTGCTGGTGGCCGCCTTCTCGCTCGTCGGCGTGCCCATCCTGTCCAACGCGGTCGACCGGGTGGTGGGCGGGGATCCGGCGGCGCGGGCGGGCCTGCGCCCCGGCGACCGCATCGTCGCCGTCGACGGCCGCCGCACGCCGGACTTCGACGCGGTGCGCGCGACCGTCACCGCCCGTGGCGGCGAGATGGTGCCGGTCACCGTCCTCCGCGACGGGCGGCGGTTGACCGTCGAGGTTGGGCTGGCCGAGCGGGACCCGGAGGGGTCCCCGGGGGGCTACCTGGGCGTCGCGCCGAGGGTTGTGACCCGCACGCTGCCGTTCGGCGAGGCGCTGGGGGCGACCGTCTCCGGGGACCTGTCGCTCGTGCGCATCACCCAGGTCAGCCTGTCGGGGCTGGCCCAGGCCCTCAGCCCCTCGCAGCTGTCCTCGTGGTTCTCGAGCGTCGACGACCCCGGGCCGCGCAGCCCCGAGGGTCCGATCAGCCTGGTGGGCGCCGGTCAGCTGGTGAGCGCGCTCGGGGCGTCCGGCGACGTGTTCGCCGTCCTGGTGCTGCTGGTGAACCTCAACGTCGTCCTGGGCGTGTTGAACATGCTGCCGCTGCCGCCGCTGGACGGCGGTCACCTGGCGGTGCTGCTCGTCGAGCAGGGCGTCAACCGCGTCCGCCGGGTGCGCGGGCGCCCCTCGGACTGGCAGCTCGACCCGGCCGTGCTCACGCCGATCGCCCTCGCGGTGGTGCTGTTCTTCGGCACGGTCTTCCTCACGTCGCTGTACCTGGACATCACCAAGCCGGCCTCGGGTCTGCTGCCCTGACGCCCCGGGGCGGTCGGCCACGCGGCCACGTCTGGAGCCCGGCTCCCACCGCTACGCTGGTCGGCGAATTCGATGTCGGCAAAGGACCGTGCGCCGTGGGCTCGTCCCTGCCAGTGGTGACCACCCCGCCGCCGCGGCCGGCCCCCCGGCCGCCCGCGCGCCGCAGGAGCCGACGCATCCGCGTGGGGAACGTCGACGTGGGCGACGGGGCGCCGATCAGCGTGCAGTCGATGACGACGACGCCCACTCACGACATCAACGCCACGCTCCAGCAGATCGCCGCGTTGAACGCCGCCGGGGTCGACATCGTGCGGGTGGCGTGCCCTCGGCAGGAGGACGCCGACGCGCTCGCCGTGATCGCCGCCAAGTCGACGGTCCCGGTCGTGGCCGACATCCACTTCCAGTGGAAGTACGCGATGGCCGCGATCGAGGCTGGCTGCGCGGGCGTGCGCATCAACCCCGGCAACATCCGCAAGCACGACAAGGTGCGGGTGATCGGCGACGCCGCGCGGCAGCGCGGCATCCCCATCCGCATCGGGGTGAACGGCGGCTCACTGGAGGGGCCCGTACTGGCACGGCACGGCGGCGTCACCCCCGAGGCGCTGGTCGAGTCCGCGCTGGCCGAGGTCCGGTTGCTGGAGGAGGTCGGCTTCGGGGACACGAAGATCTCCGTCAAGCACTCCGACCCGTGGGTGATGATCCAGACCTACCGCCTGCTGGCGGGGGCCAGTGACTACCCGCTGCACCTGGGCGTGACGGAGGCGGGGCCGCCGCGCACGGGGGTGCTCAAGTCCGCCGTTGGCATCGGCGCCTTGCTCGCCGAGGGCATCGGCGACACGATCCGCGTGTCGCTGTCGGCCGACCCGGTGGAGGAGGTCAAGGCCGGCATCGGCATCCTCGAGGCGCTGCACCTGCGCGAGCGCGGCCTCGACGTGGTGTCCTGCCCCTCCTGCGGCCGGGCGGAGGTCGACGTCTACACTCTCGCCGAGCGGGTGCAGGAGGGACTGGACGGCCTGGACGTCCCGCTGCGGGTCGCGGTGATGGGCTGCGTCGTCAACGGCCCCGGTGAGGCGCGGGAGGCCGACGTCGGCGTTGCCGCGGGCAAGGGCAAGGGCCAGCTGCTGTACAAGGGCCAGGTCGTCGGCCAGGTGCCCGAGGAACGGATCGTGGACAGCCTGCTTGAGTTGGCGACCGAGGTCGCCGCGGAGGTCCGCCGGGAGCGCGGCGAGGGCCCCCCGGTCGTCGTGGCCTGACGGGAGGACGGCATGCCACCTTTGAGCGAGACGGGCGCGCGCGACTTCCTGGCGGAGCGCCACTGGGGTGTGCTGGTCACGCTCAAGGCCTCCGACGGGCGCCCGCAGCTGTCCAACGTCGCCTACGCGGCCGTCGACGGGCGCGTGCGGGTGTCGGTGACGAACCGCCGCGCCAAGACGGCAAACGTCCGCCGGGACCCCCGGGTCAGCCTGTACGTCACCAGCGAGGACTTCTGGACCTATGTGGTCGCCGAGGGCGAGGCGCGGCTGTCCGAGGTGGCCTCCGAGCCCGGCGACGCGACGTGCCGGGCGCTGCTGGAGCTGTACGAGGCGGTGGCCGGACAGGCCCACCCGGACCGCGACGAGTTCTTCCAGGCCATGGTCGACGAGGACCGCCTGGAGCTGTCGTTCGTCGTCGACCGGGTGTACCCGACGACCTGACGCGGGACCCGCCGCCGTTGTCGCCGCGGGGCCCCCCTGGTACCGTGAAGGCCGGTTCGCCGGACCGGCCAGCCCGGCGTGCCGGCGGTGACCGCCCGCTATGGGGCGTGCGGCCCCGGACCCGCACCGCCACAGACAAGTCGTAGCCAGCAGCACTGCAGTGGGCGGAGACGCCCACTTTTTTG
>JALYGZ010000243.1 GCA_030776845.1 Actinomycetota bacterium | reverse complement strand
CGCCAGGCTGGACCTGGGCCGGGCGCTGGCCGCGGCGGGTGTGTACGACGAGGCCATGGGGCACCTGGTCGAGGCGGCACGCCGGGGGCCGGCGCGCGAGGAGGCTCGGGACGCGGTGCTGGAGGTGTTCCGCCTCCTGGGCGACGACCACGCGCTGGTCAAGGCCTTCCGGCCGAAGCTGGCGGCCGCCCTGTTCTAGACGCGAAAGGGAGGACCATGACCGACGCGGCGGAGGCCGAGGGCGGCGAGGAGCCGCGCGAGGAGCACACAGCGATCACCGAGCCCGGCAAGCTCATGCGCATCGCGCTGATGCTGCGGGGGATGCAGGAGGAGGTCCGCCGGGCCCCGACCGACCAGGCCGGGCGCGAGCGCCTGGCGGCGGTGCACGAGCGGGCGCTCACCCAGCTGCACAGCGTGCTGAGCGAGGACCTGCGCTCGGAGCTTGAGACGCTGAACATGCCCCTCGACCAGGACACGCCGACCGAGTCGGAGATCCTCGTCGCCCAGGCGCAGCTGATCGGCTGGCTGGAGGGGCTGTTCCAGGGCATCCAGGCGGCGATCTTCTCCCAGCAGGCGCAGGCGCGCCAGCAGCTCGAGCAGATGCGCCGCCCCGAGCTGCCGCCGGGGACGGGCGGGCGTCCCGAGGCGCGACCCCAGCCCGGGGGGACCGGCCACTACCTGTGAGGTCGCGGCGCGGGCTGTTGGACCCGCCGGGGCCGGGGGCTATCGTGCGCCCGTCGCGCAGGGAGGGCAGATGGGCCTGGCACAGCAGTGGTGGGAGCGCCTGACCGTCGCGTTCGAGCAGCAGGACGTCGAGGCGCTGCTGGAGCTGTACGGCCCCGAGTCGGTGTTCCTGGAGCCGCACAACCCGCCCCACGAGGGCAACCTGTTGATCCAGGCGTACCTGAGTTCCTGGCTGCTGGCGCGCGAGGAGATCACGATCGCCACCCACCGCCAGCTCGAGTCCGCCGACGGAGCCACCCTCGCCGTCGAGTGGACGGTCAGCTACACGGCGGGCGGGCGCCGCTGGCGGGACCTGCCGCGCTCGTCGTGGCTGGACGTCGACGGCGACGGCATCCAGTACCACCGCGACTACTTCTGACGCGCGCTCCGCCTCCGCGAGACCGGTCGGCCGCGGGCCGGGCGGCGGAAGTCCAGGACCGGCCATGACCTGCCGCGGGCGACCGCGCGCAGCCGCCGGTCTGGGTTCACCGCGACCGGGTTGCCCACCGCCTCCAGCAGCGGCAGGTCGGTGATGGAGTCGGAGTACGCGAAGCTCGAGTCGAGGTCGAGATCCTCCCGAAGCGCCGCCGCCCGTACGGCGTCGGCCTTGGCGCCCGCGTAGCAGTAGAACTCCAGGGTCCCGTCGTAGCGGCCGTCGGCGTCCACGCCGGCGCGGGTCGCGATGACCCGGGGCACGCCCAGGTGCTCGGCCAGGGGCTGCACGACCTCCACGCCCGACGACGACACGAGGTACAGGGCGCGGCCCTCGCGCCGGTGCCGCTCCAGCAGGGCGACCGCCTCCGCGTAGACCAGCGGGTCGAGGACCTCGACGAGGGCCTCGCGCACCAGGTGGCTCAGACGGTCGGCGTCCCACCCGCGGGTCAGCCGCAGCAGCCGCAGCCGGTAGCGCTCCATGCGCCCGGCATCGGCCCCGCGGCGCTGGTAGGCCAGCTGCGTGTACGCCCCCCGCAGCGCCGTGACCTTCGAGACCATCCCCTCCCGGCGCAGCGAGCGGCCGAAGGCCAGCGTGGCCGACCGCGCGAGCAGGGTCCTGTCGACGTCGAAGAAGGCCGCCGCCCGCCGCGGCCGGCCGCCGGGGTCGTGCATGACGCCAGCGTAGCCAGGCCGGGCCCGGGCGGATCGTCCACAGGGCGGGCGTGCTGTCGGGGCACCCCGGGCCGCAACGGACCTACCGTGCCCGGGGCGTGAGAGGAGGCTCCGTGCCATCCATGAAGGACCTGCCGGTCAGCATCGACCTGCCGGCCGGGCTGGCCGGCGAGGTGGCCGCCTTCGTGGAGACAGAGGCGGGCTGGCAGGTCGTGGGCGCCGACGGGCCCCCCGCTCCGGTCCTGCGCATCGCCTCCTCGGTCACCGGCACCGGGCCCACGGTCGTCGTCGTCGACGGCGCGCCGGGGGGCTCGCTGGTGCGTCACCTGCTGCTGGCCGGGGCCGTAGACGTCGTGGCGTGGCCCGAGGACCGTCGACGGCTGTTGGAGGCGCCGAGGCGGGTCGTCGCGACACCGGCCGCCATGCACACCCCCCGCCTGCTGCGGGTGGGCGG
>JALYGZ010000242.1 GCA_030776845.1 Actinomycetota bacterium | reverse complement strand
CAGCGGGGGCGGCAGGGCGACGCCCCGGCGGGCCGCCAGCTCGCGCAGGGTCGCCGGGCGCATGCCGCCTACCAGGTGCAGGTGGAGGTGGGCCTTGGGCAGCAGCCGCAGGTCGCGCGATGGCGGGCCTGGCCGGAAAGGGGGAAGGGGCGCAAGAGGATTGAGCATCTTGCAGAGCAACCGTACCCGCTGCGCGGGCCGTACGGGGGCAACCGGGGTCAGCCGGTGGGCGCGGCGTCGCCGGCTAGGGCGCCCAGCAGCCCGCGGGCACTCGCGATGACAGCGTCAGGGTCGTCCGGTGGCGTGCGCACGGAGGGTTCCAGCGGCGAGCCGCACGCCGCGGCGGCCGCCTTCAGCCCCAGCACCGTCGGCGAGCCCAGCCGCTCCACCGCGGCCAGCTCCAGAACGCGACGGTGGTGACGAGCGGCGGCGCGCAGATCGCCGGCGGCCACGGCGGCGACGATCCCGGCCAGCGGGCGGGGAGTGACGTTGGCCAGGGCGGCGACGACGCCGTCCGCCCCGGCGAGCATGGCCGGGAGCGCGAACCCCGCCGAGCCGACGAGCACCCGGAAGCCGGGGCGCACGGGCTTGACGCGGGCGAGGACCCCGTGGACCGTCGCGAGGCGGTCACCGGACGCCTTGAGGCCGACCACCTGCGGCAGCGAGCGCGTGAGCCGCTCCACCAGCGCCGGCGACAGCCCGACGCCGGCCAGCGACGGGAAGTCGTAGAGCACCAGGGGCAGGGAGGTGGCCGACGCCACGACGGAGAAGTGGCGGAACAGCCCGGCCTCGTCCAGCTTCCAGTACAGCGGCGGCAGGCTGAGGACCGCATGGGCGCCGGCACGCTCGGCGGCCCGGGCGTGCTCGCACGCCTGCGCCGTGCCCACCGCGCCCACGCCCGCCAGGACCGGCCGGCGCCCGCCGACCGCGTCCAGTGTCGCGGCGAGCACCCGTTCCCGCTCGGTACCGGTGAGGTCGGCGAACTCCCCGGTCGTGCCAAGGCTCACGAAGCCGTCCACGCCGCCGGCCAGCATGCGCTCGACGTGGGGGGCGACCGCGGCGACGTCGACCGTCCCGTCGGCGCGCAGCGGCGTCAGCAGCGGCACGTACAGGCCGGCGAGCCTGCCCACCTGCCCGCCCCCGCCCGTCTCCGCGTTGGCGTCCACCGGGCGATCCTAGTGCCGTGCGGCGCTTGACAGCTGCGCGCGCACGGCGCGATGGTCGCCCGACGCCTTCCGGAAGCCGTGGCGAGAGGAGCAGGCCGTGGACGTCGCCACCGCCCTCGACCGGTTGCCGAAGGTCGAGCTGCACTGCCACGTCGAGGGGACGATGCGCCCACAGACGGTGGTTGAGCTCGCGGAGAAGAACGGGGTCGCCCTGCCGTCGCGTGACCCCACCGAGCTGTACCGGTACTCGAGCCTGGACACCTTCCTCGAGGTCTTCTGGCTCGTCCAGTCGACCCTGGCGGACCGCGGGGACTGGGGCAGGCTCGGGTACGAGAGCATCGTCGACGGCGCCGTCCACGGGCTGGTCTACCGCGAGACGGCGTTCACGCCCGCCCGCCACCTGGCCGGCGGCCAGGACCTGGCCGACATCGTCGCCGGCCTTGCCGAGGGACTGGAGGCGGCCGAGCGCGAGACCGGCGTGCCGGCGGTGCTCATCGCCTCGATCGACCGGGCCTACGGGGGCCGGGCCGGCCTGGAGATGGTGCAGCGGCTCGTCGAGCTGCGCCGCGCCGGCGCGGCGGGCACGGACCGCGTCGTCGGAGTGGGCCTGGACTCGACCGAGGTGGGCGTCGACCCCACCGACTTCGTGGCCGCCTTCGCGCTCGCCGGCCGCGAAGGGCTGCGCCGCACGTCCCACCAGGGCGAGGAGACGCCCCCCGCGTTCATCGAGCTGGGGGTCGACGCGCTGGACTCGGAGCGCATCGACCACGGCATCTCCATCCTCGACGACCCCGACCTGACCCGGCGGTTCGCCCGGCGGCGGATCCCGCTGACGGTCTGCCCGAACTCCAACGTGCTGATCGCCAACGCGGTCCCGCGACTGGAGGAGCATCCCTTCCCGCGCATGCGGGCGGCGGGGCTGCTGGCGACCCTGAACACCGACGACCCGGCGCTCACCGACCTCGACCTCGGCTACGAGTACGCCTCGGCGCTCTCGGCGTTCGGTTTGGGCTGGCAGGACATGGTGTCCATCGCGCTCGACGGGGTCGAGGCCACGTGGCTCGAGGACGACGCGAAGCGGGCGCTGGCGGACCGGATCCGGGCCGCGGCCGACCACCTGTCCGCACAGCTCGACGGGACGCGGTGACGCGGCCGGGCCCGTCTCCGCCGGCGTCGCTGCCCGGCGACGTCCTCGCCGCGCTCGACGCCCGCCTGCGGCACGCGGACGAAGAGCTCGCGCGCCGCTACCCGGGCGATCCCGGTGGCCGTCAGCCGGTGCACACGGTGTACGTGCCGGCCGACCGCTTCACCGCCGACTGCGCCCGTCAGCACGGGGAGGAGGCGCGCCGCTGCCTGCGCGAGCACGGGCCCGACCCGGGCGCCTTCGCCGCCGCCGTGGGGCTGCCGGCGGCGTTGGCCCCGCAGGTCTATCCGCTGGTGGTGGACAAGCTGCACCGCGAGCCGGTCGAGGACGTGCGCATCGACTTCGAGGATGGCTACGGCGCTCCCGGCGACGCCGAGGAGGACCGGTGCGCGCAGACGGCCGCGGAACGGGCCGGCCGGGCGCTCGCGCGGGGCGAGCTGCCCCCGTTCGTCGGGGTGCGCGTCAAGCCGCTGGAGCACGCCGCCCGCCCGCGCGGCATCCGCACCCTGGACGTGTTCGTCACGGGCCTGCTGGCGGCGACGGACGGGCGTCTGCCGCCCGGCTTCTCGGTGACGCTGCCGAAGGTGACGAGCCCGGCGCAGGTCACCGTCTTCGTCGAGCTGCTCGAGCGGCTCGAGGGGGCGCTGGGGCTGCCGGCGGGGGCGCTGCGCTTCGAGATCCAGGTGGAGACGACCCAAGCCGTCCTCGACCACCGCGGGACCGTCATGCTGCCGCGCCTGGTGGAGGCCGCGCGGGGGCGCTGCACCGGCGTGCACTTCGGCACCTACGACTACACGGCGGCGTGCGGGCTGGCCCCGGCCCAGCAGCACTTGGCGCACCCGGCCTGCGACTTCGCCCGCCACGTCATGCAGGTCGCCACCGCCGGCACGGGCGTGCGCCTGTCGGACGGGTCGACGAACGTCCTGCCCGTCCCGCCGGACGTCCACGGCGGCTGGCGGCTGCACTACAACCTGGTGCGACGGGGGCTGGAGCACGGCTTCTACCAGGGGTGGGACCTGCACCCCGCCCAGCTGCCGACCCGCTACGCGGCCGTGTACGCGTTCTACCGGCAGGACCTGGACTGGGTCGGCGCCCGGCTGCGTGCCCTGGCGCCGGGCGGCCGGACCGTGGGGGCGGTGATGGACGAGCCGGCGACCGCGCGCGCCCTGGCGGGTCACGTGCTGCGCGCCGTCGACTGCGGCGCGGTGGACGCCGACGAGGCGGAGTCGCGGACCGGCCTCGGCGCCGAGGACCTGCGTCGGCTGGCCCGGCGGTCCCCGCCGATGACGCCGTAGGGCGGGAGCCACCCCGGAGCTTGTCATCGTGGTTACCGCTGCGGTAACCGGGGTGACAAGCGGCTCGATCAGTCCGAGCTGGACGAAGGTCAGGTTTAGTAGTACCCGGCGGTCAGCACCGTGACGTAGAACAGGTACCCTGCGACGGGCGCCCACTGACGTTGCGCGAGCACCTCGAACAGCCGAACCCTCTCGTGGCTGCTCGCGAGAAGCGGAGTCCCTGCAGCCGAGATCCACCCACCTGCGGGGGGGCGCGCACCTGGATGGGCAACGGCGTAGTCGCCGCGGGCTCTTCGACGCGAATGCTCGAAGCCAGCCCGTGTCAGGCCTCGGCTGACCGCTCGACGGTGCCCTCGATAACGCCGTAGGGCCGGTCGGCGGCGACGAACACCCGGTCGTCGTTGTCCAACCCGAACGGGGACAGGTCCACGGGGAAGTGGTGGCGGTTGGGCAGCGACAGCGACACGCGCTCGACCTTGTCACAGTCGCGCAGCACCGCCCGGCCCATCGCCCACAGCGTGTGCTGCAGCGAGCGGCTGTCGTGGTCGGCGAACGCCTCGACGAGCGCCCGGCGGATGGCGGCCCGGCAGGCGGGGAAGTCGATTTCCGCCGAGGCGTACCGCCAGGTCGCCGACACCTCCGTGGCCAGCAGCCGGTCGTCGGTCTCCTCCAGCACCGTGTAGCGGTCCTTGAGGAACCCGGCGAAGGCCGAGCCGGCGGTCTTGAGCAGCACCAGGCCCTCCAGGCCCGCCCCGACGCGGACGCCCGACCGCGTGGCGGTGACGGTCGCCGTCCAGTGCTCTCCTGACGAGCGGCTGAACGCATGCGAGTGGGCCCGGCCCCCGGCCTCCACGCGGACCCAGGGGTGCTCGCCCAGGTGTATCCGCACCAGGGTCGCGGCGGGGGTCGCGGCCAGGAAGCGCTCGGCCAGGACGGCCCCGAAGCGCTCGACGTCGCCGAGGGGGTGGTCGCGCGCCAGCGCGTACACCGTCGTGCGCATCGTGTCGGTCGGCAGCACCGGCGAGTTGTCGCCGGCGGTGTACACGCGGGCGAAGTCGCCCTCCAGGCGGACGTCGACGGTCAGGTCGCGCACCTCGTGGCGGTCGGGCAGACGGGCGACCGTGACGAGGCGGATGCCGTCCTTGCCGTAGCTGTTGGCGCCCATCCGCATCGCTAGCTCCCCCGGTAGGTCGTGTAGCCGTACGGGCTGAGGAGCAGCGGCACGTGGTGGTGCCCGCCCGCCTGCTCGACGACGAACTCGACGGCGACCCGGGGGTAGAAGCCGGTGACCGCCCGGGCGCGGAAGTACGCGGCGGTGTCGAACGTCAGCCGGTAGGCCCCCGCCGGCACCTCGTCGCGGGCCCACAGACCCGACAGCCGGCCGTCGGCGTCCGTCTCACCCTCGCCGAGCAGGGCCCACGCGCCGTCGGCCCCGCGGGTCTCCAGCCGCACGGGGACGCCGACCGCCGGCGAGCCCGTCGCGGTGTCCAGGACGTGGGTGGTGATCCCGCTCATGTCGTCTCTCCCTCCGGCTGGTCAGGACCGCAACAGCGCGCCGAGCCGCAGCCGGGTGATCCTGCGTTGCTCCTCGGCCGCCACCCGCAGCTCCGTCTCCGGGCCGTTGCCCAGCCGTCGGCGCAGCTCGTCGAGCATCTCGCCGGCCCCCTTGCCCGTGGCGCACACCAGGAAGACGTGCCCGAAGCGCTGCTCGTAGGCGCGGTTCGCCTCGGCCAGTGCGGCCAGGGTCGCCTCGTCGGCGTCGTGGGCGCCGGCCTGCTCAGAGGCGGACCGGCCGCCCGCGGTGCGATCGCCGATGCGCGGGTGCGCGGCGAACGCCTCCAGCCAGTCCTGGAAATCAAGGTCCCACCACACCGCGTCGGCGGCCTGCTCCAGGCCGGCCAGGTCGCCGAAGGGCCGGCGACCAGCCACACCGGCGGCCCACCGCCGCGACGCGCAGCAGCCCAGCAGCCGCGACTCGGCCTGCCCGCGGGGCAGCGTGTTCAGCCAGCGCAGCCCGACGTCGACGGCGCCGGCGTCGTCCAGCGTCCCGTACAGCCGCAGCCGCGCCACGCCGCCGTCCGGGAAGATGTTGAGCCGGACCCGGGTCGCCGCCGCGGCGTCGTCGACGGTGAACAGGTGGCGCGTGTCGGGCTGCAGCCGGGTCTGGCCCACCAGCGGCCACCAGTCCGCGGAGTCGTCGTCGCGGGCGCGGGCGTCCAGGGAGCAGCCGGCGGGCGCGTTGCCCCGGTAGTGGGTGGTGTCGACCTCCACGCGGCGCACCCGCCCGGCCCCCATGAGGCGCACGACCACCCAGTCGTTGCCGGGGCCGCGGCGTCGGCGCGTCTCCCAGCCGTCGCCCATGGACCGCGGGCGTCCCGGCATGATCAGGTGGTGGGGGGAGGCGAACGTGTCGTCGCTGCAGTCGGTCACCACGGCGCCGTTGGTGACC
>JALYGZ010000241.1 GCA_030776845.1 Actinomycetota bacterium | reverse complement strand
GGTTGGCCCGCACGACCGCGGCCGCACGCGGGTCCGCCTCGACGAACACGGCCCGGGCGGCCCCGCGCGACAGCGCCTCGATTCCCAGCCCCCCGGAGCCCGCGAACAGATCGGCCACGGCCGCCCCCGGCACCCGGGGGCCGAGGACGCTGAACAGCGCCTCGCGCACGCGGTCGCCGGTGGGCCGGGTCGCCCTTCCGGGCGGCACCTGCAGCCGGCGTCCCCCCGCGCTGCCGGCGATGACACGGGTCACCCGGTCTCCATGGCGGCCAGATGCTCGGCACCGTACCGGCGGTGGGCCTCGGCGCGCAGGGCCGGCAGCCCCCGCAGGTCGGGGTCGGCCCCGACGAGCCGGCGTGCGTCGTCGCGGGCAGTGGCGACCCACCGCGCGTCGCGCGCCAGCTTCGCCAGCTTGAGGTCCGGAAGGCCCGACTGGCGCGTGTCGAACAGGCTGCCCTCGCCACGCAGCTGCAGGTCGCGCTCGGCCAGGCGGAAGCCGTCCCCGGTCGACGCGAGCGCCCCCAGCCGGTCGTTGCCCCGTGGCTCGGTGCTGAACAGGACGCAGTAGCTGCGGGCGGCGCCGCGGCCGACCCGCCCGCGCAGCTGGTGCAGCTGGCTGATGCCGAACCGGTCGGCGTCCTCGACGACCATGACCGTCGCCTCGGGCACGTCGACGCCCACCTCGATCACGGTCGTCGCGACGAGGACCTGCGCCTCGCCCCGGCGGAACGCGTCCATGGCCGCGTGCCGCTCGTCGGCGGGCAGACGCCCGTGCACCAGGGCGACCCGCAGTTCGGGGAACACACACGTCGACAGCCGCTCGTGCATGTCCTCGGCGGCGGTCCGTCCCGGGGTGCCCGCCACGGAGTCGGCGTCGCCGACGGTGGGGCACACAACGTAGGCCCGCTCGCCGACGGCGACCCGCTCGCGGATGAAGTCATACAGGCGCTCCCGGCGCGGGGAGTCCGATTCGATCACCTGCGTCACGACTTGCTGACGCCCCGGGGGCAGCTCGTCGAGCACGGTCACGTCCAGGTCGCCGTACACCGTGAGCGCCAGGGACCGCGGGATCGGCGTCGCCGTCATCACCAGCACGTCGGGGCTGCGCTCGTCGGGGCGCTTGGCGCGCAGCCGGGCCCGGTGACGCACGCCGAACCGGTGCTGCTCGTCGATCACCACCACCCCGAGGTCGTCGAACGCGACCCGCTCCTCCAGCAGGGCGTGGGTCCCCACGACGAGCGCCACGTCTCCGGCGGCGATGCCGGCGAGCGCCGCCCGCAGGCGGCGCGTCGGCATGCGGCCGGTGACCAGCTCGAGGCGGGGCCCGGCGGGCGCGTTGACGCCGAGCGGGGCGAGCAGCTCGGACAACGTGCGCAGGTGCTGCTCGGCCAGGACCTCCGTGGGCGCCATGAGCACCGCTTGGCGCCCGGCGTCGACGCCGCACAACATCGCCCACGCCGCGACGAGGGTCTTGCCGGAGCCCACGTCGCCCTGCAGCAACCGGTGCATCGGCGTGGCCCGGCCCAGGTCGGCGCCGACCTCGGTCAGCGCCCTGGACTGGGCGGCGGTCGGACGGAACGGCAGCCCCGCCTCGAAGCGGGCGAGCACGCCGCCGGGCGCGGGCGGCTGGGCCAGGCCGACCTCCTCGGCCTCCAGGCGGTGGCGTCGCTGCTGCAGGCCGAGCTGAAGGGCCAGCAACTCGTCGTACACCAGGCGGGTGCGCGCGGCGTCGGCCTGCTCCAGACGGCGGGGGCGGTGGATCGAGCGCAGGGCGGTGTCGTAGTCGACGAGGCCGTGGCGCCGCCGCAGCGCCTCGGGCAGGTGGTCGTCGACGGGCGGCAGGCGGTCCAGCGCGGCCCCGACGTAGCGCGCGATGCGCGCGGACGGCAGGGCCTCCGTCGCCGGGTACACCGCCTGCACCCGCTCGGGGCCGGAATCGCCGTCGCCACCCTCGTCGAGGACGGTGAGCCGGGGGGAGCGCAGCTGCAGCTGCCCCCTGAAGCGCTCCAGCACGCCGCTGACCGCCGCAGTGGTGCCCTGCGGGTGCCGGCGGGCCCGCCACTCCTGGTTGAAGAAGGGCACCTCGACGCGGTCGCCGGCGGCGTCGACGAGCGTCGCCCGGGCGATCGTCATCGCCCGGCGTCCCCACCGGCGGCGGGGGCGCGCGACGCTCCAGCGAGCGATCGAGCCGACGACGGTCACCTGCGTGCCCACCCGGGCCTCGCGCAGCGGCACGACGTCGCCCAGGTCCCGGTACTTGTCCTGGTGGGGGAAGTGCTCCAGCAGGTCCCGCACGCGGTGGATGCCGAAGGTGTCGCGCAGCGAGGCGGCCGCGCGGGCGCTCACCCCCTCGACCTCGCGCACCGGCGCATCCAGCCAGCTCCGCACCGCCATGAGCCCCGGATTCTAGGCGGGGCGGCGCCACCGCCGGGCGAGCTCCCGCCACGTTGCCGGCGCCTGCGTGGGCGCGTTAGGGTGGCCCGGGTCGCGGGGCCGCGGCAGGACCGCGGCAGACCCGGGCCCGCCGCCGCCATCCCTCCGGGCCCACCAGTGGACAAGGACGCCAGATGGCCGCCGTGTGCGAGATCTGTGACAAGCGACCGATCTTCAACTACCAGGTCAGCTTCTCCCACCGGCGCTCGCGGCGTCGCTGGAGCCCCAACGTGCAGCGCATCCGCATCTGGGACAACGGCGGGGTCCGACGGGCGACGGTGTGCACCTCGTGCCTGAAGGCCGGCAAGGTGCAGCGTCCGCCGCAGCGGACCACCTGACTGGGGCTGGGTCAGGTCGCCGCGCGCCGGGCCCAGCCGTGATCGACGGGCCCGACGCCCGCGCCGAGGCGGATCCCGTGGCGGATCGCCCCGGTGACGAAGTCCTTGGCCGCCGCCGCCGCCGCCGGCACGTCCAGGCCCCTGGCCCGGTGCACGGCCAGGGCCGCCGCCAGCGTGCAGCCCGTCCCGTGGGTGTCGCGGGTGTCCGACCGCGCGCCCGCGAGCCAGTGGGCATGGCGCCCGTCGTAGAGCAGGTCGAGCGCATCGGGGTTGTCCGCCAGGTGCCCGCCCTTGACGAGCGCCCATGTGGCGCCGAGCCCGCAGAGGGCCTCGGCGGCCGGCCGCATGTCCTCGACGGTGGCGACCTTCAGCCCGGTCAGCACCGTCACCTCCCCGGTGTTGGGCGTCACGACCTCGGCCAGCGGCAGCAGCTCGTCACGCAGCGCGTCCACGGCGTCCGGCCGCAGCAGCGGGTCCCCGTGCTTCGACGCGCACACCGGGTCCACCACCAGCCGCCGGAGGCGGTGGTGGGCCAGCCCCGCTGCGACCGCCCCGATGACCGCGCGGGTGGACAGCATCCCGGTCTTGACCGCGTCCACGCCGATGTCCGAGGCCACGGCGTCCAGCTGGGCCCGCACGAAGTCGGGGGGCACGTCGTGGACGCCGTGGACCCCCACGGTGTTCTGGGCGGTCAGCGCCGTCAACACGCTCATGCCGAAGGCATCCAGCTCCTGGAACGTCTTGAGGTCCGCCTGGATGCCGGCGCCGCCGCCGGAGTCGGAGCCGGCGATGGTCAGCAGCCGGGGCGGGGCGCCGGGGCTCATGGCGACACCTCGTCGTGTGGGTAGTGGTCGTAGCCCAGGGCGTCCAGGGCCCGCACGGACCCGTCCGCCAGGGTCAGGAG